>JAAESQ010001496.1 GCA_024229275.1 bacterium
AGAATCTACAATAAAGACAATATAGTCGTTGAAAGAGCAGCCTCTTTGGGTTATCATCAGATGTAACAAGAACCCGAAGCAACCCAAGGAGACCGCCCAGATGAAACTTAGCAGAAAACAAGTTCAGCGTCAATCTAGAACCCTCCCACGGCTCCAGTTTCAAGATCAGAAGTTAACCTCATTCTCGGGCTTGGTCGTGTTTCAAGCCCTATTCTCCCAGCTCCACCTCCGGGATCGGCTGCGCCGCTGCTTCCGACACCTGAAGATCAAGCCGGCCTACGACTACGCCATCGTGATGCTGGGGTTGGTAGTGCACCTACTGCTCGGCTACCGCAGACTCTCTGATCTCCGCTACTATTGCGACGATCCTATGGTTCAGCGCTTGCTTGGGCTCAAGAAACTGCCCGATATCGCCACCCTCAGTCGAATGCTCGCCAATCTTGACGCGAAGGTGGTTACACGACTGCGCGAACTCGTCCGAGAGTTGGTGATCCAACGCTTGGCGGTGCTCCAGCTTCGCCGGATCACTTTGAATTTCGATGGTTCGACCCTCGGCACGGGGCGCCGTGCCGAAGGCACCGCAGTCGGGTTCAACAAGAAGAAGAAAGGACAAAGAAGCTACTATCCGCTTTTTTGCACCATTGCACAAACAGGACAAGTTCTGGACTTCCTTCATCGACCTGGCAACGTCCATGATTCCGTAGGCGCTCGAGAATTCATCCTCGATTGTATCGAGTGGATCCGAGCTGCTCTACCCGGTGTCAGCATCGAACTGCGCATGGACAGCGCCTTCTTCAGCGATGCGATCGTCAGCCTGTTGCACGATCATGACGTCGAATTTACCATCTCTGTCCCCTTCGCCCGCTTCGTTGAGCTAAAGCAGCGTCTTGAGAAGCGTCGGGTCTGGTGGCCGAT
>JAAESQ010001497.1 GCA_024229275.1 bacterium
CTTCCTCGAGCATCGGAGGTGAGCATCGACTTCTCGGTTTTGATTTTTACCTTCGCTGTTGCCCTGGGAGCCGGACTCTTTATCGGCCTGGCCCCGGCCTTCAGTGGAACCCGCCTCGAACTCATGTCAGTCGTCAAGAATCCTCGCAGCGAACGGGTTTCGCGCCGGCGCCCTAGTCTTCGCGATCTTTTAGTTGTGACTGAAATCGCACTGTCTCTGATTCTCCTCGTGGGGGCTGGTCTTCTGATCAGGTCGTTCTGGCAGCTCACCCATGTCGAGTCAGGTCTCAAACCTGAAGGCCTACTTACTGCAAGCGTTGCGCTTCCGGAAGTGCAGTACCAAGACAACGATCGCAGAGCCATTTTCTTCAGTGATCTCGTCAAGACCATTCAGCAAATACCTCACATCACTCTAGCCTCCGCGACCACGGTGCTTCCATTCACAGGTTCGCATACGACGTCAGTCGAGATCGTCAGCCGGGACCATGAAGAACTGAAGGGAGTCGAACGACGTCACGTGACTCCGGGGTTCTTTGAAACCGCTGAGATTCCGTTGTTGAAGGGTCGCACATTCTCCTCCAGCGACGACTCTGCTTCACCCTTAGTAATGGTGGTCAACCAATGGTTTGCTCGGAGGGTCTTTCCTGGGCAAAACCCCATCGGCCAGCGCATTGCATGGCAGGGACGTTCCGGTCGACACCTTCTTGAAATCGTGGGTGTAGTCGGTGACATCAAGGATATGGGGTTAGATCAAGATCCACGCCCGACGATCTACATTCATATCCGGCAGACCCACGCTCCGAGCGAAATGAGATTGCTTGTGCGAACCCAGGGCCTGCCGGAATCCGCGATCTCGGATGTACGCCAGGTTCTTCGCAAATTCGACCCGACACTTCCGCTCCACCAGATAGCGACGATGCAGCAAGTCATGTCAAACACCGTTTCTTCGCAACAGTTCTCGACCATTCTGCTGAGTTTGTTTGCTGTGATCGCTCTACTGCTTGCTGTCGTCGGAATCTATGGCGTCATGTCGCACATCGTGGGATTGCGCAGATATGAGATCGGAATCCGCATAGCCATTGGATCGAAACCTGAGCAGATCGTGCGCCTCATCGTTCGTCAGGGCATGGTCACGGCATTCGTCGGCATTTCGCTCGGTACAGCTCTAGCTTTCGCTGCGGCACACGTTCTGCAGGGCCATCTTTTCGAGATCGAAGCCTCTGATCCTCGCACCTTCTTTGGTGTCACCGTGCTCATATCATTCATCTCGCTGGTCGCCTGTTACCTACCTGCCAGGCGTGCAGCCAGAATCGATCCAGCTCAGACTCTGCGGCTCGAGTAGGATCATCTTCACCGCTTTGGGGCAAACCCCTGACCGTTCTCGTCCAACACTCTACCTGCCATTGAGCCTACAGAAGCCCATTGCTGTCCTCTTGTAGGCTGCAACAACAGGAGATTCAACATGAGGACCGCCTAGGTCGGCCTGCCGAGAACCAGTCGAGTCGCCTGTCACGGCATAGCGAAGCGAAGCCGGATTCGTCCCATACTGCCGTTTTCTCTCTTGCCTCCATGCTTCCATGCGCTCTCGCTTCCCCGCCGCTGTCCCTCTGACTCAGCCTGACCTGACTTGCCGTATA
>JAAESQ010001498.1 GCA_024229275.1 bacterium
ACAACCAGGCAACACCCACAAGGAGAGCTGTCAGCGACGGTCCTCCTCCCAAGCCCTGAGTCACCGCCCCCGGCTCCAGCGCTAACGGAAGCGAGGCCAGACGTCGGCCGGCGAGTTCAGCACCTCCGTACTTGCTCCTCTCATCGAGTTCCACGGGGAGAAGATCCGCATCCGGGAACAGGTCGGCAATACTGCTGAGCAGTTCTTCACGAAACGAAGTCCAATCCACCCAACCGCCCTGGAGATAGCTGGAAACCTCAGTCCTAGCACGACGCACGAGCAATAGTTCACCGTCCAACCACATTGGACGCATCGCGGTGAGTTCAATCAGGTTTTCACTCTCGGGCACCTCGGCCTGTTGGGTGAAGATCTGCATGTTCTGTCCGACCTTGCTTGCCCGTGCCTCGAACTCAGAGATATTCAGGACCTGCTGTTGTTCTACGGTTGCGCGTTGGCGTTTGCCCTGTTCGGCGGGGACCTCGACACTCAACTCTCTGTCGTCGACACCAGCGTCGGCCTGGCGTGTGTCTAAGCGAAGCGAAGACCAATCGACGCCATCCTGTCCTTCGTTCGTCTCATCGTCGGCCAATAGACCTTTCAACACATCGAGATCGAACCGACTCCGGAAGTCTTTGAGAAGGCCTCCAAACCTGGTAATTGTGTCCGTGTCGGTGAGTGCCCGGCGAAGAGCCCTGCGCCGCATCTCGGACTGCGGAGACTGGGGCGACGAGAGATCGCCGTCACCATCAGCCTCGAAATGGAGTTTGACTGGCGACTGAGGTGCCGCCAGCAGTGGAGACGGCCGAAGGTCGTACGGAGATCCTGCAGATTCGACACTCTGTGCGGATGCCCGTGCAAATGAACGATAGGCCTCAAAGGGATAGGCATTCTCACGAGCCATGATCGGCACCACGCTAGAATCGAGGCGCCACAGCGCCAACCTTACGTCCTCTTCAATCGCTGCTCGCT
>JAAESQ010001499.1 GCA_024229275.1 bacterium
AACCACGTGCCGTTTAACGCTCGCATCATCGGCGCTAACGAATCCGAATCCCATTACGTCTACGACATTCTGGCCAATAACACGACGGACATCCGGCCAAACGCCCACTCAACGGACACGCACGGCGCCAACGAGGTCAATTTCGCCATACTGGCGGCTTTCGGCTACCAGTTCGCACCGCGTTACCGCGATATCCGCGACAAAATGGACACGCTCTACGGCTTCAAGCACCCGAGCAAGTACGACAAGGAATGTCTGCTGAAACCCAGCAGCAAGGCCAACACCAAGCTGATGCTCGCCGAGGAAGACAACATTAGGCACATCTTCGCCTCGCTCGCCAAGAAGGTCACCAGCCAGAGCGTGATCGTCGGCAAGCTGAGCTCCTACGCCCGCAAGAATCGGACGAAGAAAGCACTGTGGGAGCTGGATAACCTCTATCGCAGCCGGTATCTCTTGAACTACGTCGATTCTGTGCGCCTCCGGCGCAACGTGCAGCGAGCGCTGAATCGCGGCGAGTCCTACCACAAGCTCGTGCGCGCTGTGGCATATGCCAATGGTGGCAGATTGCGGTTCAGGACCGACTTGGAACAGCAGCTGTGGAGCGAGTGCTCGCGGTTCCTGGCCAACTGCGTTATCTACTACAATGCTTGCCTCCTATCCGAACTCTTGGAGTACGCGGACCGCGAGAAGGATTTCGAGCTGGCCGACCGGATTAAGCGGATCAGTCCGGTGAGCTGGAAACATGTGAATTTCTACGGCGAGTACACGTTCCGAGATTTCGGCGAGGTCATTGATCTTGAGCAGATGATCAATCCGTGCTTATCCGGTTGTGACATCCATCTACTACAGGTAGTATGTTGAGCATCTGAATTACGCTGGCGTCGCCGTGGCGATCGATGTTCTTGAACGAGGCGACTTGCCGTTTCCGGGCTCGCTGCCGGAGTTTCAGCGCCTCTTTCCTGATGAGGCG
>JAAESQ010001500.1 GCA_024229275.1 bacterium
ACGATTCGCACCTTGTGATTCACCTTGGGTATCCGAATCGTACAGGTGAAGTACCATTGTCGTTTATCGCCGCGGCGGATTTCCTTGCGGCTGCTGGAGGGGATCGACGCGGCGAACTCCTCGGCCTTCAGTTCTTTGCCCTTCCACTGAATCTTGCGGTTGAACTTCAGGTCGCCCACGTAACCGCGAGGCCGGTCGAACTTGTCCTTCTTCGCGTGGATGTGATTCAGGTTCTCCGCGTTGGTGAAGTAGCTGTCGAAGGTAAAGTCGCCCGGGATCTTCCGGTCGCATGCCCAGTCGACCAATTGGCAAAACAACACGGTATGGTTCTCAAAGGTTTCGCCCGTGGCTTCGCACTGCTCGCGCTTCTTGAAGCGGCGAAACTCCAGCGGATAATGCTTGCCGCTGGTGCAGACGTAATTGATGAACAGATAATCGTGGGCAATCTTGTTCCGGCTTTCGGCGTGATCCCAGAACCAGCCGACATCCTTGATGAACTTGCCATCATGGTCGATCAGCACATCGTCGATGGCGATGACACCCTGGTCGCTGTAACGCGTGGTCGAGTCCTCTTGCAGCAGGTCGAGCCGCCGCTCGTTCAGTTCCTCCGCGTTCCAATCGACCTCTGTGATGAATCGATTCAGGCACGACTGGTCGGTCGTTTCCGCAAACTCGCCATTGATGCCGGTGATGGTTTTGTTGTGAGCGATCATCAGCCCGGTGAGGTACTCGGCGAAGTGTCGCCGTTGCGGCTCACAGGAAAACAAGTCGCCGAAATCCCGCGTGGCATCTTGCACTACTCTAGGAAACTCCAC
>JAAESQ010001501.1 GCA_024229275.1 bacterium
CTGCAGTTCTAAGAACCGCCCTTATCTCTCTTCTTTGCGTTTCCTCCTTCGCGCTCTTCGTGCACTTCGTGGTTCAAATTTCCCTCTCCGGCGACGGGGGACTCGTCGGGGAACCGGGAGTGCTCAGCGGTCAATGGGTAGCTCCAGAACAAATGCTTCGCACATGTTTTCAAGCGATACAGAACCCATCGCTGGGAGTTCCTGGACGGGCTCAATCCGAAGGCTACGACCGGCTAGCGTAAACCGCCAGGTAACGGAGGGGAACAGGCGTGACGCCTGCTCAGCTGGTAGCTGGGTCCATGCGCTCAACCCCTCAGAAGCGGCCGCGCGCCGCAGTTCAAGGGCGGTTGCAGAGAGTTCTAGATCCAACATGCTCCTACACACGCGGTTCCAGAATGACCACACATCAGGAAGTGCAATTCGGGCAACAATGCCCTCGGGGATATTCTCCAAAGCAACCGCGTAAGCTTCACCGGGGTCATATCCAGCAAGTGCCGTCCCTGGGAGGGACTCAATTGCAGAGCGTATGGCCTCTGCGTTGAGGACTGCCTGATTTCTCAAGTAGGGCTTGGAGATCACCCGAACGAGGGCATTCCCACCGAAAGGGTCGCCGTCATGAGTGATCTCACAGAAGGTCCAAGCCTCGAAGTGAAACGCGTCAAGAATCGATTCCCGATAGTCGTGCTCGAGCAGTCGATCCGACCATTCAGCCGTGAGTTTCGGATGATTCCGAACTCCACCTGCGATGAAACGAGCCTCAGCAACACCGATGAGTTGCGAAATCGTCTCGGGACGTTGGGCCGCCGCGCGCTGCAGGTTCCACGCTGCCTCAAGCGCCTCTTCAGCCTCGGCCGGATGGCCCTGGCGAACCAACAGTGATGAGCGCACCACGAGCAGTCTTGTGAGGTAGATCTGGCCCAGAAAATTTGGTGACGGCGCCGACTCTGCAAGTCGGACATCCTGCTCCCACATTGGCGTCTCTTCATTCAACAGATGCTGAACTACCGAATCGAGCGCGTCCGTGTTGCTTGTCAAAAACGACTCAAGGTCTGCCGAGAGATTCTCCTCCAAGACGTGGTCTGCCCCCGCGATTCTTGAGCAGTGTTCTTGGACCATGTCCTTGATCCCATCAAACGAATCAATCGAGGATTGCTCAGTAGTGACTCGATCATCGACCCCTCGCGGGGTGAGTTGAATACCAAGTGGCGCCGCCAGTTCTTCGAGCCGGCGTGCGCTTTCATTGGCGACCCGAGGCGGGAAACGACCGAGAATCTCCTCGAACGGCCTACCGATCTCGGCCCAGCGCTGCTTGAGAGAGGCTTCTTCGCGCTGGGATGAGATGTTGGCGCTGATCCACCAGCCAACACCGCAGAGCAGTATGAAGACGATTACGCACGCGAACGTGAGGAATACTCGGCCAATGAGCCGCACAAGCCTGCCCTTGATCGACCAACGCCCTTCGGTAAAGCCAACCTTCATGAGGAGATCGTCGCACGGAAAGCTTACAATACAAAACTGTCTATCTAGATCGCGCGCGTCGCAACCGGCTGGACTCCAAGTTCCTCATACGTCATCCCTCACCTCCCGTGCCACCGAGGTGTCAGCTGAGAGTGCCCCACGTCTATCGTCTTGCCTCTCCCGCCACTGCCGCCCCAGCTCCGCGTCGCCTCACTTCTTCCCTTCTTC
>JAAESQ010001502.1 GCA_024229275.1 bacterium
AAGGGCTTCGTTCCGTGGCAATTGGGTGCACGTATAGAGCCTCCTGTGGCTCGATACCCTGCACTGTGGCAACGTTTAGATGCTTCGGAGGAACCGAGTCGAGTCTTGGCTTGGCCAGGATTGTGGTCGCCATTGGCAGGGGTTGAAACGCGTCTGGGTGATCCAGCGGAGACTCGAATGAGGACGGACTTTCTGGCCTCTCTTGCGGGCATACTTGGTCGACTCGAGCCGGAGCAGCGTGAGGTGCTGAAGCAGTGCGTGGAATGGGATATCGCAGCGCTTGAAGAGGCCCGCAGGTCGGTCGCCGAAGGCGAAAAGAACATCTGGATACATCTGAGGTCATTGGCGATGGTGCGTCAGGATTTCGAACCCATGGATGCACGTGACGTTAGTGAACGTGCGCTCCTGCAACTGGTCCTCGAGATCATTGACGACGGAATTGGACGTATCCTCGTCGATTCTCCAAGCGGACTCCTTCTCGCCGTGACATCTCCGTACGGAATGGTGCCCC
>JAAESQ010001503.1 GCA_024229275.1 bacterium
AATACGGACGGCGTCAAAGGAAGGCCTTACTGCAAAAACAAGGCTTTACCATTTCAATTCTTGTCTTCCCGCTGCTAGTGTGCTACGTCTTGGTCGTCGCGCCTTGCCAGCGGTCCGGATCACTCGCCGAATGGCGGAACGGACTTATGGACCAGGACACTAGTGTCCCACGTCAGAAATACTTGACATAAATAAGCGTCTATGGTTAATGGCATATATGGCAAGAACCGGACGACCGAAGGCAGAGCTGGTTGTAACAGAGCAGGAACGTAGCGAACTGGAGCGATTCGCGGGGCGTAGTCGCTCCGCACGAACCATCGCATTCCGTGCCAAGATTGTGTTGCGTTGCGCGGAGGGGCTTAGCAACGCGGCGGTGAGTCGGCAACTGCGAGCGACGCCCCACACGGTGGGTAAGTGGCGCCGCCGTTTTGTGGAGCGGCGAGTCGAGGGATTGTTAGATGAGCCGCGTCCAGGGGCACCCCGCCAAATCGGCGACGAAAAGATCGAGGAGGTCATTGCGAAGACGCTCGAAACGACGCCCAGGGGAGCGACTCACTGGAGCCGCTCGTTGATGGCGCAAAAGAGTGGATTGAGCAGCTCCACCATCGGGAGGATCTGGCGCGCCTTCGGTTTGCAGCCGCATCGTAGCGAGACGTTCCAGGTATCAACGGACCCGCTTCTAATCGAGAAAGTTCGGGACATCGTGGGTCTGTACATGAATCCACCCGACCACGCGCTGGTGCTATCCGTCGACGAGAAGAGCCAGATACAGGCTCTGAACCGCACGCAGCCCAAACTGCCGATGCGCCCCGGGCAACCCGAGAGGGGCACACACGACTACGAGCGCCATGGCACCACATCACTCTTTGCGGCCCTTGACATCGCCACAGGCAACGTCATTGGCAGGTGCTACAACCGGCATCGTGCGAAAGAGTTTCGGAAATTCCTTAACCTCATTGAGGAATCTGTACCGCCAGATGTCCCCGTTCATCTCATCGTCGACAACTACAGCACCCATAAGACGCAAGCGATTCAACGATGGTTGGCCAAACGACCCCGCTTCCATGTCCATTTCACCCCGACCCACGCATCATGGCTCAACCAGGTCGAGCGGTGGTTTGCACTCCTCACTCAGCGCCAAATCAAACGCGGTTCACACACAAGTGTCGTCCAACTCAAACGGGCGATTCAGGCGTTCATCGACGCCACCAACGAGCACCCCAATCCATTCATTTGGACCAAAACGGCTGACGACATCCTCAAGAGCATCGCTCGTTTCGCCACCAGCACACTTAAAACCCATGCCTAACTTATGTAAGAAATCAAAGATCAAGGACACTAGAATGAATTAGTAGAAGGGGCGCCAGCAAGAAATCGCAAGTAGAACGAAGTCAAATTAGTCCATGCCGCTCCTTCAAGGATATCCAAAATCTTTCGCTGTTACAGTCTTTCTCGATGCTCTC
>JAAESQ010001504.1 GCA_024229275.1 bacterium
AGAGTGGGTTAGCTTACCCGGTGAAGGGCCGTCGATCCTGGGTCGGTGTAACTACGACACCTTAAGCCCCAAGCGACACGGAGACGTGATCCGTGATGGGACGGGGGTCTGCAGATGAAGCCGTAGTAATCGTAAAACCTGGCGCCGATGAGGTCATGGTGACATGGCTGAGGGTAAAACGTCAGGTCAGCGGCAGGGAAGCTGGAGGTGAAGGGCGGAACACGTAAGCGGTCGATGAGGTTTGTTAAAGACTGTGGGTCTGAGATCAGTCCGATAGGATCCGGCGAGTGCCCGAGACGTAGACATCGGGTGAATTGTTGGTGCGATGATCGCGGAAAGGCCCATGCAAAGAGACGAGTGAAATGAACCAAAGAGACCCATTCACTGACGAGAACAGACTCTTCGAGGAGCTGTGTACGACCGAATGGTTGGCCGCAGGATTCTGGCGCGTGAAGCAGAACAAGGGATCACCCGGCATCGATGGAGTCACGATTGCCGAGTTCGAATCACGTCTGGACGAGGAGCTGAGCCGGCTGCAAGAGGAACTGGCAAGCTGGACTTACGAACCCTCACCGGTGCGGCGGGTGGAGATCCCCAAGCCCGGTGGCAAAGGCATCCGTTTACTCGGGGTGCCGACGGTGCGTGACAGGGTGGTACATGCTGCCCTGAAGGAGCTGTTAGAACCGATCTTCGAGCCGTTGTTTTCAGACCACAGCTACGGATTCCGCCCCGAGCGGAACCAACGCCAGGCGGTTGAGGCGGCGCGTCGGATCGTGGCCAGAGGCAAGGCCTGTGTGGTGGATATCGATCTATCGAAGTTTTTCGATCGAATTCAGCATGATCGGCTGATTACCCGTCTGAGCCAGCAGGTGGCCGACAAGCGTATCTTACGACTAATCGGACTACTGCTGCGAAGCGGCATCATGGCCAATGGTCTGGTGACCCCCTCCACGGAAGGGGCCGTACAAGGTAGCCCGTTAAGCCCGTTGCTCAGCAACATCGTCCTGGACGAACTGGATAAAGAGCTGGAACGGCGCGGCCTTGAGTTTTGCAGGTTTGCGGATGACTGTAACATCTTCGTGAAGACGCCAAAGGCGGCTGAGCGGGTGATGGAAAGTGTCTGCAGATACATCGAGAAGAGACTGAAACTGGTGGTAAACCAAGAGAAGAGCCAGGTAGCCTGCTCGGATCGGGTCAAGTTTCTCGGCATGACGATTGTAGGGAAAACGATAGCGATATCGCACAAAGCCCTGCAAACCGCGATGGCCAAAGTAAAGGAACTGACACCCAGGGGAACCCACCAGAAGTTGGAGCAGACTCTGGAGGAGATCA
>JAAESQ010001505.1 GCA_024229275.1 bacterium
CAGACCTCCCCAAACACCCTTCCATCTTCTGCCTTAACCGCTTGTTCTTCCTGACCAATCGCCAATTATTGGACATTCGAAGGGCTGGTATACAAAAATAATAGTGGACTTGAATGTTTGCATCGATAAGTAATTCAGTTATATTTTAGTTTCGCTGTAAAAACAGTGTGATTGTTTTTTGTCGAGGTGCCGTTGATGACCCAAACCCCACTACCCCTTGAGCGGGAAAAGGACGACACACCGAAGTCGCGCGTTGCCATTGGCAGGGCCTATGAGCTTCATCTACCACGCGGGCCGAGAAGCAAAGCCCAAGTCTACCATCGCGGCGCCTTGCTCAAGGAAGTCGATCTGGGCGAAAAGGCCCAGCGGCAATTGCTGGTGATCGAGCTGATACAGCTTGGAGTCACGAAGAGCAAACTGGCCAAGGCGCTCAAGCTGAGCCGGCAAACCCTGCACAACTACCGCTCGTCGTATAATGCCTTTGGCGTTGAGGGACTGCTGCACGGCTACAAACCCAGCGAGAGCAAGAGCCGGGAGACCCAGCGCAGGATGCACGTCGACCAGCGTCGCCCCGGAACCAAGGCGCGGGAGTTGGAACAGATGCGTAAGCGCGAGCGCGATGCGCTGCCGAAGAACGCAGAGCTGGATCTCGATCCACCGCGCTATCAACTCGAAGAGGTTGTGCTTGAGGAGGCCTTGAAGACGAGGGAAGAAAAGCCGGAAGCGGAACGCTCAGCAACTACTTTGCCGCAGGAAGATCTCCCCTTCGCACGGAACCACGAAGGCTGCGCCAGCCGATACGCAGGGCTCTTTATTCTGCTCTTCCCGCTACTGACCCAGTGGCATTGGCTGGATAAGATCTTCAGCCACTTTGGTCGCCAATGGCGGATTTTCATGGTTTTCCTGTTGATGAGTGGATTGAACATCCGCTCCATCGAGCAACTCAAGCATATCCGCCAAGACGAAGCAGGGCGTGTGCTGGGACTCGATTCGCTGCCTTCGTTACCGACTCTCTGGGGGTGGTTTCACAACGTGGCGGACAAGGATTCTTCCGAGTCACTGATGAGCGATCTGTTCGACGACCAAATCGACCGGGGGCTGGTCGGCGCCCGACTGTGGTTCACCGACGGACATCTGCTGCCGTATACCGGGAAAGAGCGCGTCCACGCCAGTTTCAACACCCAGCGCCGGATGCCCGTGCCGGGCCAGACCAACCTCGTCACCTGCGACGAACGCGGACGCATCGTGCGCTTCGAGATCCAGGAAGGCAAAGGCGACCTGCGTGCCGCCATCGTTCGGGTCGGCCAATACGGCAAGGCCCGAACGGGTCAAGCCCCGATCCAGGTCTTCGACCGCGAAGGGCACGGCGTCGAGTTCTTCTCCCGCCTGGTCAACAACGACATCCCCTTCGCCACTTGGGAGAAACATGCCGATAAACAGCGCCTGGATACGATCAAGGAGGAGGCGTTTACCCACCGTTTCGAATTAGTGGGTCAGGGAGTGCCCGTAGGCACCCCCTTCCCGTTATCGCAATGGGGTCGATTCCCCATATTTCCCAGCGTACATCTTTCTCGTACTGG
>JAAESQ010001506.1 GCA_024229275.1 bacterium
GATTACGTATCTGGCCTCCTCCGTCAACCGCTTTCAGTCTACATGTCGGTGCTCCGATCGCGTGAGTCGACCAAGGCAAGGGGTCAAGACTGCAAACGTATCTTCGGCCTCTTCGGAAGGAGCGTATAAGCTCCGGGCCATGATGGAAATTGCGCGTGGGGTGCCAAACGAATTTGCGGCCCCGAAGGCCATCGTAATCATCGGCTTTTCCCCACGTCGGTCAGACCGTTTTGCCATCAAGTCGTCTCGGCTGCAGTTCTACGGATGTGACTGGGTTATTCGGGAAAGAGCATCGTTATCTTCCATGGCTCATGCGGCGAGGCGCTCCGGTTTGTATTTTTGGTCGTGTTTGAGAATGGAGTAGGCGATGCGAGCGATCTTGTTCGCCAGAGCGACGACGGCCTTGTTGTGCCCCCGTCTAGACTCGACCGTGAGTGCCCACATATAGATTCGATCGGTCTTGCCGGTTCGTTTCGCAGCATTGAGGACGGCACGGGCACCGTGAGTGAGTAGCGTCCGCAAGTAGGCGTCGCCCTTCTTGCTGATCGAGCCGAGGTGTCGGCGCAGGCCGCTCGAGCGTTCGCTTGGCGTGAGCCCGAGGAAGCTGGCGAAGTGTCGACAAGACCGAAA
>JAAESQ010001507.1 GCA_024229275.1 bacterium
CTCGTTCAGTCCTACGAAGAGTTGGTCCGCGATCAGCGCTGCCGAAACGGGCGTCCCTGATGAAGCCCAGGTGGCAACGGTTTCGAGACTGCTTTCAGTCCAACTGAGAACATCCACTGTCCCGTCAGCCCGGCCAACAATGAGTCGCCCGTACTTCCAAACACTCCACACCGGTACTCCAGATCCAGCGAGATTGATGCTGCCGAGATCGGAGAGCACTCCGGTCTGACTTAAATCGAAGAGCCGAAGCTCGGCCAGCGGGTCGTCGACGAGGACCGCCGTCTGTCCGTCGAGAGCAGGGATGAGCGCCAACGCTGATAGTCCAGCCGTGTTTGGCAACGAAAGGTCAGCATCCGATGCAGTGCAGGCCGGTAGCCAAGTCATAGTGTCGGCGTCATAGTCGGAGGCTTCTCGTGTGAGAACCGACAGACCTGGAGCATCTTCGGCAACCATGACGAACATGGTTCCTAGCACCTGACCCAAGGCCAACGAGCCTGCCGTCACAGTCTGGCGATAGGTCTCTGGAATGAGTCCACCATTGCCGTCGTCTACCCATGTCCAGCCGACAAGATCCGTACCGTCAAGGGCGACCCGTTCGGCGTCATAGGTAGAATCCCCTTCCGGGCCTGAGATGGTCACCCGAAGCGGGTTGTGAATCACATCGGCCGTGGCTGTCACTCCATCGTAAAGAGCTTCTGAAACTGAAGAGGAAAATGCCTCAGCTGTAGATACGATTCCAGATCCGCCATCAACAATTGCGTATCCGTCACGCATCTCAGTTGCAGAATGTCCGTCGAGCGGGATCGACCAATCTGTGATCCCGTACTCGGGAAGGTTGTCAACGAGCTGAGGCGCAGCCATCGTCTGTGGCTCCACCGGATGGCCGTCCGTCACCTGTAATTCGATGACATTTCCTTGTTCGCCGATCACCCTCATGTACAGAGGCTCATTTTCTTGGACCACTAGCGGTTCGGACTGCCATCCGCTGGTTGTGTTGAAAGCAACAACGGTGAGTGGCCAGTCCGCGTCAAGCGCCCAGCCAGACGGGCTGCCGAATCCATCGTAAGCCTCAGCCTCTTCACCAATTAAGTGGAAACCGTAGCCCATAGGTTTCAGATCAATGTCGCTCGTGTTAAGTACCGGAGGGCCCCAGTTGTCGGCAGGAAGTGTGCCGATGACTACTGTCGTGCTCGAGGGATCCTGAGCGTCATGATCGGTGACTGTAAGTTCGATAGTGTCACCAGTAGTCCAGTCATAACGCCGAATCTGGTACTCCTCGTTTCCGCCCCAGTAACCATCCTCCCACTCGGTCCCATCGCGCTGATTTCGGAAAACGATGTCCACACCGTCAGCTAGGTCATCGTCAGTGATTGCGTCATTAAGAATCATTGCGGAATAGTGAGCCGGCTCCGGCACCTCGCCCATACTCGGCTCTTCGTATGTGAATTTGATCAAATCTGGATGAATCACCGGAGCAGGATTCGACGGTAGCGTGCCGGCGGCGATGGTAGTGGAGAGTGGCACAGGATGAGCGTCAGTAGCGGTAAGGGTGAATGAATCACCACCGGAGCCTTCCACATTGATCGAGAACAATCCCGCCGCGTCTGCCTCGCCTGTATAGGAGACAGTTGTTGCGTCGTTCACTACCGAAATGCTGACCGGCACTTCGTCGTCAGTCGCGACGCCGGTGACTCGTTTCGAGTCAGGCTGAACCACTATTGAGACATCGGTAACCACCGGCGCCGCGGCATTGGCCGGCAATGTTCCCACTGATTCAGTTGAGCTGAGTGGATTCTCATGCGCATCGACAGCCGTGATCTCGATCTCATCGCCGACCTGAGAAGTTTCGACGAGTTCTACATCAGTGAAACCACCATTCGCCGGTGTGACAGTAGTCTCCCAATCCCGTGTCACATTGCGCACCGTGACCGAGGCGATACCACTGTCGTCGGTAATCGTCTGATCTGGAGCCGAAACCCAGAACGAATGATTGGCAGCAAATAGAACTACTTGACCATCACCTATCTCCGGTCCGGAGTCATTGGGAAGAACCAACTCTGAGTCCGGTGCGACGTCAAAGACATCAGCACGAATCGGATCGTCCGAGCGCAGTTTCGCCATGCCCTGCACAGTGACCTTGTCGAATCGATATACGCCCTGCCAAGTGTCGCCCTCGATGAGGTTAGCGTCGGCCTCAAGGGTCAGCGTTCCGCCAGCGATAGCCTCGACACGCCACGTGCCCTGCAGCTCATCCGCTCTATACACCTCAACCCAATGACCCACAAAATACTGCTGAATCGACGTCAGATCGGTCACTAGAGTCGTACCGAACGTGCCATCCTGCGCCACTCCTGTCCCCAGCGGCGGCAGCGTGGTCCAGGTCCCCTCCAGTCCCTCGTTGTCGACGATCAGCTCACCAAAGGTGTGCTCATTCTCCGGCCCTCGGAGGAACAAAGTTCCCGCTCCACCCAAGCGACCGAAGTCACCAGCTGGAGTCAGAAGTCTGTCTCGGGGCAAACCTAAAGTGACGTACTCAATCGTGATAGCACCACCGCCTCCGCTTCCTCGGTAGCTCTCCTCGCCTCTTCCGCCTTTCGCCGTAATTGATGCGCTACCGGAAATGTCCTCAGCGGCAATCCACACCGACCCACCCGCTCCCGCGTGCGGGTAGTAGCGGTAGCCGCTCTGCCCATTCGCGCGGATGTCTCCGTCCAACACCACCGACGAAGCCTGGATGCGTACCGAACCTCCACCACTCACTCCTCCACCCTGACCATTGTTTCGCCCGCCAGCTCCGTTCTCTAGCGGTTTCTCTACACTTCCGTAAGTGCTCTGCTCTGAATTGTTTCCACCCTGACCTAGGTGGCTGCCTCCCGCGTAGTAGTCCGAGGTAAGTGGCTCGCCCGGATACCGGTCATTCTCCGGATATCCGCGCTCGCTCACGTCGATGAAGCCGCCCGCTTCCACGGTCAACGTACCGGCGATATCCAGCTCGAGGTGCTCTGCTGAGTTCATATTCGGTGTCGTCGGGTGAGACAACTCGCCGCCAGATCGTACGATCAGCTCGGCGGCCTCGATCGAACGCGCATCCACTGCGCCGAGGATCTCTACCCGACCACCGGCCTTCACCGATGAATGTAGCTCCGTCAGGCCGCCGGGCCCGCCGATGAGCAAATCTCCAGGCACATCGATCGCACTAAAGACTCTCGTCGTGCCGGCTCCACCTCCAAGGTGCATGGTCGGTATCGTCATCGGATCCTGCAGATCTACTTGACCACCGCTCTGCACCGTCAGCTCCTCTGTCAGCACCGGATCGTCACTGCGTAGGGCACCACCACTTTGCACTATCACGTGGTCGAATCGATACACGCCCTGCCAAGTGTCGCCCTCGATGAGGTTAGCGTCGGCCTCAAGGGTCAGCGTTCCGCCAGCGATAGCCTCGACACGCCACGTGCCCTGCAGCTCATCCGCTCTATACACCTCAAC
>JAAESQ010001508.1 GCA_024229275.1 bacterium
CCTCGTGCGTGAACGGCTCGCGGGCAGGGGTGTAGATCCGAAGGAACTCGAGATATCGGTAGCGGTAGCGTTCAACGGTCAAACCCGCGAATGGTCCTTGCTGTTCATCGAGTTGTCGAAGTTCAGTCAGAGTGAATCGAGACTTGAACTCACCTTGATCCGGGAACACATGGCGAAACCCATACTCCGCAATTGCATCCTTGGGGTCGAGCAGTGTCCGCAAGCCCTGCCAATGAGAAGTGAGCGCCTCTAACCTGTGCGGAGTTGCTGCGAGGCACAGGCCGATGAGTACGACAAAAGCTGCGCCGAAGCGGCACAGGCTCCTCAGGGATCGTATGGAAGGTCGCGGTCTGGGACTCTCCCGTGGGATACCAAGCCATATCGCAAGCTGAGCGAGCGCGACGGCGCCTGTGTTGATCCAGATGTCGCGATAGTCAAAGTATCGATCCGGTGTGACGTATTGCAGCACTTCGTCAACGATTCCTATCATGCCTCCGATCAGAACAGCGACCAGGAAGGCCGACGCATCATCGGTGTGTTGCTTCAGAGCGTTGGCGAGGAGCAGTCCGAGGACTCCATACTCCAGCAGGTGAACGGCCTCTTCCGGCCGCTGCCAAAGCCGGAGTGTGACCCCGACTGCTATGGCGCAGACAGCCAGCAGGGCAAACAGGTTGCGAAGGGGAAGCCGCCGCGCTCTTTGAAGGGCGAAGTATCCGGCCGCCGCAGTTGCCACGAGAAGTCCACAAAGAGTGATCCAGCCAAAAGTGGAGGCACCGATTCGCTCGGCAACCGGTTCGCGGATTCCCCGCACCAAAGGCACGGAGATGAAGATCATCGCAGACCACAGCCCGACTGCAGACCACGCCACGAAGCGAGAGGAAGAGAGCAACCGAATCACGCCGAATACCTACTCCGTCTGGTTTGTGGCGACCCGAATGATGCGATCGCCGATTCGTACCTCGAGTTCGCCATCGCGTTCGAATACCTGGAGAAGAATCTCGGAATCGAGAGCTGATGCGGTCGGTCGATCGCCGGCCTGAACATAGAGTCGCCGCCTGATGTTGCGAGCGCAGTCTCGCACAATTTGGTCGGCAGATCTTCTCAGAAGCCCGGAGAAGAGGATTGAATTTAATGCTCCGATGTCGATATCCATTTCGAGCGCTATGGTCGTACCGCCACCAGCCGGTGCGGTCCGAAACTGCCAGTTCATCTCCCACTTCCGGAAACGGCCCTTTTTTTGATGCTGGACAAGGCCGTCCTCCTGCAATCGGCACTCGACGATCTGGCTGAACGTCTGACCCATTTGTCGGTGGACAAATTTGGCGGTCACCATTTCGTTCGACCGGCTCAGGATCTTGACGGACCGAATACCCGGCATCCACTCGGGCCAACCTTCGAGATGATGGAAGAGGGCTGCGACGTCCTCCACTGGCGCATCGACGTGGACGTACTTGCGGATCATTCGCCGTGCCCTCCGGGGAGCACATAGGTCTTGCCCTTGATCCAAACCTTGACGACTCCACCTTCACGCCGAATCTCGAGAAGCTTGGTAGGCACGCCGCTTGGAACTCTGATCGGTCGGGTCTTCATGGTGGACTCGACGACTTCAACCGCCGTGTCGAGGCAGCTGGCCACTGCTGAGGCGCGTGTGAATCCTATGAGACCGAGTGGAAGGTGAAGGTTCAGAGAGAGGGAAGTACCGCCACCTGGCCCAGATTCCAGCGCAACTTCGCCCTCGACACCCTGGCCACGAAGCCGATCGACCTGGTAGAACGAGAGTGTCGAATCACCAGCGACTACGATTTCGAGCGCCAAGGGATTCTTGGCACCCTCGTACTCGATCTCGAGAATCGAAACATCTGCCTCTCTGGCGAGTGCTGTGGCTTGTTTCAGGGGAGGAATTCGAGCCAGAAACAGTTCGGGCTGTTCGAGACACTGCCACAGCCGAGCGAGATCGCAACTCACCGATCGAGAGAGGCTGAAACTCCGCCGCATCGCTTAGGACCGTCGCAGGTGATGTCGAAATGTCCGCAGCAACCGCTCGGGGACTCGTTCGGCCTCCTCGGCGGCAGAGCCGATTCCCTTGGCGATTCCCGTTGGAAGCTTGCGCACGACCTCCACCGGCTCCACGTTGTTGTCGACTCCGGTTTCCTGGGCCACTGTATCGAGAAACGAGGTGCAGAGATCTACCGAAGAACGCATCATCGCCAGGCCGGCCCGCGCCATTGCGTGCGGAAGGGTGACGAGAGGTGTCAAAGCTGGGGAGTCATCGTCGTCGGCTAGTGCAGCTTCTGTTGTGTGGATCTCAGCTTCATCTATAGACGAGTGCTCAGATGTCTGCACCCGCTCCTGGAGTTGCCGTAGTCGAGCACTCAACAGAGGAACGAAGCACCATGCGATCTCGGGTTCGCGCTTGACTAGATCTTGGAAACCAGTGCGGGTCATCAGGAGACAGTTGGTTTCTTCGCGTGCGATCACGCTCGCTGATCGCGGCTGGTCGTCTATCAAGGACTGTTCACCCACGATGTCGCCGCGTCCTAGCGTCGCCAGTCGCACGCGATCTTCTCCGTGCCCTTTGAAGACTTCGGCGGTTCCTTGCGTAATGACAAGTAGGCCGAGCCCGGTGTCGCCTTCCTCAATAATGGTGTCTCCAGCCGAATAGGAGCGAGGAACGCATAATGCGACTAGCTTCTTGAGGCTGCGACCGCCTAGCTCAGCAAAGGCCGGTGCCCTAGCAAGTAGCTCTTGGGCTTCCTTGGAATCGGTCATCATTCCTCCAACCGGTCAGCCGGGTCGTGTTCTTGATCGCTCCACAACCAGGATATACGCGATAACGAGAATCAGCAGGACGACAGTAGTAGTCGGCTCTATCCA
>JAAESQ010001509.1 GCA_024229275.1 bacterium
AAAGGGTTCGCCGTTCTTGTCCACGTTGGCAATGAGGTACTGGGAACCGACATTCTCCAGCAGCATGCACATCGCCGGCGTGATGCCGGTCGCAGTGTAGAAAAACGATGTGCGCGAATGCAGTCTGCGTGCTCCCGTGTTGGGGGCCGGTTTGACACCTTTCTTTGTGATTGCCGGGGGTGGGTTGAGGAACTCGTACCCCCCCTCGAACAGCATGTTCCACCACGCCGACGACTCGTCGTAGTAGCGGTAGTGGTCCGCTGGGTGAGACCCCGTCCCGAGGGTACGCGATGCAGCGTTCCCAAACGCTACAGCCTTCTCGAGGATCTTCTTCATTCGCGCGTCCGGGGCAAACTTCTCGCCCTTGACGATGCCGATGGCCGCAAACTGGCCAGCAAGTTCCGGATCCAGTGCCTCGGCCGGCTCCATCTGTACCAACTCATTCAGCATCTCGTAGTGGCCAAAGTCGTTCGGCGGGACGGTGTTGATCGCAACTCCAGACCCCTCGACAAAGCGGGGTGTCTTGGGCTTGGGCGTCTTGGCCAAGGGAGCTTCTCCAGCGAGGAAGCTGGCGACGCTGGTACCGAATCCTCCAGCCTGGTAGGGATAGACCTTCAGCGTTTCCTTCACCCGGGCAACCGAAGGGGCGGGATCGTTGTTCTCGAGAAAGGCACGGAAGAGCATCGTGATGTGATTCATACGCGACCGGTACACGATGAATGCACCCTCAGGGAGCA
>JAAESQ010001510.1 GCA_024229275.1 bacterium
CGGCTCGGTGTAGGCACCGTCGACAAGGCGCGACCGGTAGATATAGCTCGCCTGCTCGCCTACTGGGTTTCGCGTGAAGTAGAGCGTACCGTCATGTGTGACCGACGGGAAGAACTCAGCCGCCTCGGTACTGATCGGAGGTCCGAGGTTGTACGGCTCCCCCCAGCCGGTGTCGGCGCGGTCGATGGCCCAGATGTCTTGGTTTCCGCCCTCACTCGCGTTCGGACCTGGTTGGTCTGAGAAGAAGAAGAGGCGCTGGCCGTCCGGTGAAATCTGAGCTTCAAGGTAGGTGAAGTTCGGATTGGTTGCGAAATCCGCCACCTCAGGTTCGCTCCACACTTCGTCGATCTTCCGAGTTCGGAGAATCGTACTGAAGTCGTACTGACCAACATAGGCGCCGTAGAAGATCTCCTCGCCATCAGGCGAAATCGTGACGTCTCGGGTCGCCATACCGCCGCCGATAATCCCTGGAGCGAAGAGTTGGGGTTCTTCACCTGGCGGTTGCTGGCCGAGATAGGGCCCTTGCAAGACCGGGAACTCGGCCTTTGCGCTGTCAGTTTCCTGCGACGGGCAACACGCGGTGACACACAATGCCACTGCGATCACGCAACACAATGCGAGCACACATTTCCTCATCACACCCTCCTCCAATAAAGAAAGTCATCAGTCGTGGTACGTAGCAGCTGTCTGTGGGTTTGCTATTTGACGGGGATCTCGGCTTCCCCGAGGATGTCTTTGAACAGTTCCTTGTCGATCGCCTTGTCGTAAGCAGCACGCGCGGTCACCACACCCTCTTCGTAGAGGGCTCTGATGGAGCTGTCCATGTCGATCATGCCGTGCTTCACGCCGGTCTGAATAGCTGACGTGATCTGACTCGTCTTGCCCTCGCGAATCATGTTGGCGATCGCGGGCGAGCTGAAGAGGATCTCGACCGCAGCAACGCGTCCACCTTCGATCTTCGGAAGGAGCTGCTGCGCGAGGACCGCCCGCAACGAATCCCCGAGAACGGCGCGCACACCTTCCTGCTCGTCGGACGGAAAGACCTTAATCACGCGGTCGATGGTCTTCACAGCGTTGTTGGTGTGCAGTGTTCCAAAAACAATGGTTCCTTTTTCTGCAGCTTCCAAAGCCAGTGAAATCGTTTCGAGATCACGCATTTCACCGACCAGAATGAGATCAGGATCCTCTCGCCCGGCGGCCCGCAGTGCTTCCGAAAAACCGATCGCATGCTGGCCGATCTCACGCTGGTGCACCAAACACTGTTTGTTGGGGTGAACAAATTCGATCGGATCTTCGATCGTGATGATGTGAAAAGGCTTGGTCTCATTAATCAGATCAATAACGGCTGCCAGCGTCGTCGACTTCCCTGAGCCCGTAGGTCCCGTCACCAGGACGAGACCATTCTGGATCTCGGCAAGGCGTCGAATCGGGCCCGGCAACCCAAGCTGCTCAATGGTCATGATCTTCGAGGGAATAACGCGGAACACAGCGCCAGCGCCGCGTCGCTGGCGGAAGAGATTCACTCTGAAGCGTGCGACATCCGCGACTTCGTACGCAAAATCGGTATCTCCGCCGGTTTCAAACTCTTGCCATCTTTTCGCCGGGGTCACCGCCCGTATCATCTCATTGAAGTCCATCTCCTGAACCGTGCGATACCGAATCTGCTCCATTGATCCAGAGATCCGGAGCATCGGTGGCCTTCCGACGGTGAAATGGAGGTCGGAAGCACCCCGATCATTCATAAGGCGCAGGAAACGGTCAATCTTATGCATCTCGACCATCAGGCGTAGGTCCTTGATTCGAGGAATTCCGGTGAGACCATGGCTTCGAATTCCTCCTTGCTATCGGCATAAATGTACGCACTCTCGGCGGTGATCAAACCGCGTGCAACAAGGTCCTTGAGCGCGTCGTCAACAGTTTGCATGCCGATTGATCGCCCAATCTGCATCAGCGACCGGATCTGAATCGTCTTTTCTTCACGAATGAGGTTCGCAACCGAAGCTGTTCCTTTGAGAATCTCGAAGCAGGGAACCAAGCGGCGCTCGCCTGAGACCGGGAGTAGTTTCTGCGCCACAACAAATTTCAGCGAGTCCGACAGTGAGGCTCGAATCTGCCCTTGCTCAACAACAGGAAAGCTTCCAATCAAGCGATCGACAGCTTTGACTGCGGTAGTTGAGTTGAGTGTGCCCAAGACAATGTGGCCGGTTTCCGCCGCCGTCAAGGCCAGGGAAACCGTTTCGTTATCGCGCAAATCCCCGATCACTATGACATCAGGGTCCTGCCGCAACGCACCACGTAGAGCTCGCGAGTACGACTCCGTGTCGGTTTCGATCTCACGCTGGTTGATGAGGCACCCCTTGAATGGATGCACGAACTCGACCGGCTCTTCCATGGTCAGCACGTGATGGTGTTTGGTCTCGTTGAAGAGATTCACCAAAGCCGCAAGAGTGGTGGATTTCCCACTTCCCGACGGACCACAGATCAGAACCAGACCCTGGTGATAGTCGGCGATCTCCGCCAAATGGCCGGGAAGGCCGACATCGGTGATCGTCGGCGGCTTTTCGGGGATGACCCGAAATACGGCGTTGTAGCCTCGTTGGTCTAGGAAGACATTGGCCCGATATCGACCCGCGTTCGGAATGTAGTAACAGAAATCGAGCTGGCGCTCCTTCTCGACTCGCGCCCACTGCTCCTCGTCAAGTATCTCCTTGAGCAATTCCTCGGTCTGCTGCGCAGTGAATGGCTCCCCTTTGACCCGAATCAAATCAGCCGCCAGTCTCACCATTGGTGGCTGAGACACTGCGAGATGGAAGTCTGATGCTCCCTGATTACGAGTGGCCACCAGAAAAGTATGAAGGCGAGGCTCTCCCGCCCCTACCTGGACTTTGAGCGCCTCGGCTCGAAGCTTGTCGGCATCCTGAATCTCAGATTGGTCACGCTCGGCTATCGCTTCGGCGATCTCCAGGGCGCGAGTACGGACAAAACGGTTTTCATCGGTAGCTGCGACCTGACGTAGCGCCTGCAGAATTTTTGGGTGCTTGAAGTGGCGCATCGCCAATAGCACTTCAATCCGTACTTCAGGAGCTGGATCTTTGAGCAGCGCGGCCAACGCCGGCAATGCCTTCATATCGCCAATGCGACCCAGCGCTTCAACAGCCGCCCAGCGCGCCTCGGTGTCGTTGAGACAAGCCACCAAGGCCTCAACACAACGCGGGTCGGTAAACCTCCCCAGAGTCTCCGCCGCAGTCACTCTCAACCACCAGTCATCGTCCTTCAGCAGTCCGATGGTGGCCGGAATGATGCGTGGATCATCGAACGAACCCGCAACGCTGAGTGCCAGAGCCCGGACTTCATCATCGGGATCGTTGAGCAGCTCGATCGCCGGTTCGATGAGGTCGTCACCGAATTCACGCATCGACTCCAGTGCACGGTCTCTCGCCCATCCGGCAAGCGTTTTGGAGAATATCAAGTAGCGTTTCACCAGCTCATGCCGATCAGGCATGCTGAGCAGGATCTTCAGAACAGCGGATCGCGTGGCTGCATCACCGGCTGCCATCAGCGGAAGAATCCGCTCAGCGAACTCTGGCTTCTCGCCCTGTGCCAGCTTGCTGAGCGATCCGATGAGATGCTGCTGCGTGTTGTAGTCCGCACGCGGGAGTTGTTCGACGATGAGATCCACTGCAGCCGAAGGGGCTCGATCAGCAAGAACCCGAAGTGCGATCGACTTGATTTGCGAGTCTACGTCCCGCGCGAGTCGATTCCAACGCTTCATAGCCCCTTGTGACGGTTCGAGCGCCGCCAATCTCTCATACAGCTTGAGTTGATCCGTCAAGCTCGCAGACTCCGCAAGCTTCCAGAGCAAGGGCTCGACACTCTTCAGCGGAGGGGCATTTGTAACAAGCCTACGCGCAACCTCTCGCACATCTTCATTCGGCGAGCCGAGGAATCCGGCCAGTTTCTGGGCGATTCCCGGAACGTTGAGCTTAAACAAAGAGTCTGATGCCGCGCGAATGACGGCGTCAGCCTTACCGCGACATTCACCAACAATCAGATCAACTGTCTCCGGCGCCCGTAGTGTGCTGAGTATCTTGGTTCCTGTGTCACGGAGGGCGCGATCCGGTCTGAAGACCATCCACACCACGTCACGCGCTTTGAGTTTCTCAGCTTGAAGCAGTACTTGCAGGTGTTGGTCGCGCTCTTCGCTCGACTTGTACTCTCCACGTGCAAGCGTTTTCAGGCTTTCAGCAGCAGACGATTGGAACCCCGGCAAAGCCATCCCTTTGAGTATAGCCTTGCTGATGAGCGATCAGGAAGTGTCGACTCGCCGTTCCGCCGCACGATCCTCCTCATTCCACTGCTGAACCTGAAGGTCTCGCAGATGCAAGAGTCGCCGCCAAACTCTGTCGACATCACAGATTCCCAGGGCCGCCTGGAGGTGTTTGACGATTGTGTAGTAGACACCGCGCCTATCACGATGGCGATAGAGATTCGGGTTTCGTTGGTCTACTAACTCTCTTCCAAGAAACGAGGAGAGTCTGCGGGTTTCGAGCCCGGATTTCATCAGGGAAGAGAAACTGATCAGAATAGCCGAAGCGTCTCCATGCCCGGCAAGCTGAAGTACTTTCTCGTTGTAACGACACCATGTGATTGTCGGCAGCCATAAGGAAGCGAGGAGGTGGTTCCGTTCTTCGATCTTCTCTCTCCACCCACGTATCTGATAGTGCGACCAAACCTGCCACGGTGGTCTGTAAACAAGAACTACTTTGTGATTACCGAGCACCTCTTTCCAACACGAGTAGGTAAGGCAGGTCCGCGGATCTTTGAAGCCCCAATGCGCAAAGTTCGAATTGTTTTTGTCTACCTCTGAGTCCAGTGCCGATCTGATCTCTTCGTTGACGTCACACCAGCTCGCGCCACGCCTCACATGGAGACTGAAGAGTCGATCACCAATACCAAGGAGATTCTCGTTGAGCTTATTCGTCTCCCTGCGTTCGTGTTTTACATCGTTCGAATAGTCAGAGCCTTGGGGGAATTCGCCCATATGTATACCGGAGGCGTGAAGCATTGAAGACACCATGCTCGTGCCCGACTTATGCATGCCTGTGACGACATAGATCATCGAACCCATCCATCTCTCTGACTACGGACGACCTCAGCGGCCGGCCTGGCGAACGCGTTCCCTCTCAGAAATGATTTACGTTTCGATCACTCGATAAACGTTTCACTCACGCCCTCGTGAGACGCTCTCTTCCTCGTACGCGTCCAGGATCGCACTGGCCTCACCTGAAGCTCGCAATCGACCCGCTTCGAGCCAAACACAATGTGTGCAGAGGTCTCTGAGCAATTCCATCTGGTGAGATACCACAATGATCGCTTTGCTGGATGCAATCATCTCTTCGATTCGACGTTGGCTCTTCTTCTGAAAGGCGACATCCCCGACGGCAAGCACTTCGTCGAGGATGAGAATCTCGGGCTGAATGATGGCGGCCACAGAAAAACCAAGACGGACGCGCATACCACTCGAGTAGGTCCGCATCGGCTGGTCGATGACATCTGAAAGCTCACCAAACTCGATGATTTGGTCAATCTGAGAGGACAGTTCAGAGCGTTGAATTCCGAGGAAGGATGCATTGAGTCGAATATTTTCCCGTCCCGTGAGTTCCTTGTCGAACCCGGCTCCGAGGCTCAACAGAGCCGAGATTTTTCCCCTCACATGAGCGCTTCCTTCGTCTGGAGTGAGAATACCGGCCAGGGTCAAGCAGAGCGTGCTCTTACCTGCCCCGTTCGGCCCAATGATTCCGACGACCTCTCCGTTGTGACACTGAAACGTCACTTCGCGCAGCGCCCACACGACCTGCCTGCGATCTCGCCACAATCCACCCGAAAGAACCTGGCGCATCGAAAACGACTTCTGGCGCCGTCGTGGATACCAGATTCCGAGATCGGAGACCTCGATGCAGGGTTCAACCCGCATTTCTCACCTGCTTCCTATGTTGACCGAAATCATACGAACTTGATGATCCGGCGGTCGAAGTAGCGATACATCCAATACCCCACAAGAAGAACTACGACGGCTTCAACGGTGAGAATGCCCCATCGATGAGGACTGAGCCAATGAGGATCGATCAGCGCACCTCGGTAGCCTGAAAACAGTATTGCGAACGGATTCATCATGTACAACTCAATGGCTCCCTCAGCGAGCGCCGGAGACGCCTTTGATTGCAGTTTTTCGACCAGCAGATCGACTCCGTAGATACCTGGGCTGAGGTACCACCCAATTCTCAATGCGTGCCCGAGCGCGATCTCGAGATCCCGCACGAGAACACCGACACAGGACAGGGCCATACATAATCCAGCTACAAGTACGAGTTGAAGCGCAGCAAGCAATGGAAGCTGAAGCAATACCGGTGTGATCGGCTGACCTACAGCGAGCGCGATCACGGTTAGCACGAACAGACTGATCGAGAAGTAAAAAAATTGCGAGAAGCTCTGCGCGATGGGTAAAACGACCGTTGGAAAAGGAACTGCCTTGACGAGCGCCTCATTGGTGCGCAAGATTTTCACTGAGCGCGCCACACTTGTCGAGAGATGCCGCCATGTCAGAAGGGCAACTCCGACGAAGACCGGATACGGATCATACTTGCCAGCCCCGAAGACAAGGACTTTGAAGAACCAGTAGACGCCGATCATCAGGAGCGGATCAAGAAGCCACCACAGCCAGCCCAGTCGACTCTCGGCCGAGCCCGACTGCAACTCGCCCCGAAAGAGAGCCCAGATCAGGTCGCGCCGAGCAACTACGTTTCGAACTGAAGAGATCACCTCGTTACGTCCTCCACTCCAGGATCAACATTGTGTCTTGTCGTTGCGACCTGGGCAAGGAACGAACGAAGTTGGGGGAGGCTCCAACCAGGATTGATTGAATCGATAGCTCCGCCTTGGCACACGAATTGAAGGACTCTCAAGCGCAGCGCGTTCAGCGCCGAGTTCGGGCCGGATTCTCTCTGGCCCTTTATCGACGGTCCAAGAAGGCACTTGGCTACTGCAGCGAGAATCCATCTCGACGGCCTTTTGAGAATCCTCGGCAGCCTGGCAGACCGAGAACCACTCGTTTCGGACGCCTGTCCCACAGCTCTCAGAATCGCTTCTCCAGATTTCCCGGGGAAAGCCCAACGGGAGACTTCGATCGGGGAAATCACCCCGTCGCCACTTCCCAAGGCAAAAGTCGCCCTAAGCGAACCGAAGTCATCGCTACTAACCGCCACCTGGAGATCAGTCTTCTCCTTTGTCCCATGCCGTTCGACAACCTCGGTGTAGAGCGCAAGGTACTCATCGATCTGGCGAGCGATATCGAAACGTTCGACCATCAGCGATCGAGCGCAGCGACCCATCGCCAACCTGCGCGCTTTCTCTGTTGCTAGTTGGATCAGTGCCCCAGCGAGGGCCTGCGGGCTTTCCTCGTCTACCAGAAGTCCTGTCTCTTCATGGCTGACAGCCTCGGCGATGCCTCCATGACGTGTCGCGACTACCGGAAGCCCCGTCGCAGCAGCCTCGATCACAGCGTTGGGAATTCCCTCGACATCGCCTTCGCCTGAGATCCGAGCACTGTGAATCAGAAGATCCGCCTCCCGCATCGCGGTAAAAACCTCGTCTTGGCTCTTCGCCCCGTGAAAGGTGACATGGGATCCAATACCAAGCTCGCGCACACACCGCTCGAGGCCATCTCTGAGGGTTCCTTCGCCGAGAATCGACAGCTCCGCGTTGATACCTTCTCTACGGATGGCCGCCACTGCAGCTATGGCATCAACATGACCCTTCTTCTCAATAAGGCGCCCAACCACTAATAGCCGGAGCGAATCCTCCGCGCTTCTCTGCGAGCGATCGTTGAATGCAAGTCTCTCGAGATTGACTCCGCGACGAATCACTCGGATCCGGTCAGTGTCAGCACCCAGATTTGAGAGGCGGTCACCGAGATCCTTCGATACGCAGACCAAGGCCGAACAGCTCTCAAAGAGTCGCTTGTAAGGAGTTGCCAGATTCGGATCGCGGGCCTCTTGACCGAGGTCCTTACCACCAAATGTTGTGATCAGAGGCAATCGAAGAAACTGCGCGACCGGCAGCATTCGAAGCCCGGACCAGCCGAAATGCGCGTGCAGAAGATGTGGCGCGATGAGTCGCCGAATCTCAGCCGCAGCTAACAGCACATAGGGTTCGTCAATGAGATGGCGGGTATTAATGCGATAGAGGTTCTTGACCGGAAACCTTTGCCGGTTCTCAACCTGGGAACACAGCACAGATGACACACAGTGGCGCTCAAGACCACTCACGAGATCGTGCAGAAATGGCTGTCCAAGCAGCAAGTAAGCATGGAACTTGCCGTGGAGTACAGAAAGATGTCGGTCGGAAGCGGCCACGGTGCTGCACCTCGAGACTGCGGTTGTTTGAGCGATGCCTGCTGCAGCCCGAATCTTAGCAGAGGGCTCTAGAGAGTAAGTCGCAAATAGTGGGCAAACAGCTGTGCAAGCCGCAGCGCCAGCTTCGGCCAACGCCGAGTCCGGCGCGCAGCACGAATGACATCCCACAAGCGCTGCGTGCGCACAGTGTGACTGTGCGATCGCAAGTGGGGATTCTCACGGTGAATCTTGGCGAGAGCCTGTAACGCACCACATGCGCGTTGATAACGACGTACCGACACGGTGTTGGCGGCATGGAGTCGCCGTTCGATCAGCGGTTTCTGAATGTGGTCAATGCCAAAACCTGCGGAGAAGCGAACCCAAAACTCCCAGTCCTCGCCACCACTCAGTGTCGTGTCGAACCCCCCACCTTCGAGGAACTGCTTCCGGCGCACCATGCTCGACACAATTCGGATGGTGTTTATTCTGTACAGGTTGGCAGACATCAGTTGCGCGTCAAGATTGCGATAGTCGATGGTCGCTCTGCGTTGGTTCTCCTCTTGGGCTCTGCCGTGAATAATCCGGCCGGTTTGGTCGATGAACTCTACGTCTGTGTGGATCGCTGCGGCGGATTGGCATGATGCGAATCTCTCGAACTGGTGCTCGAGTTTCTCTGGTTTCCAGCGATCGTCTTGGTCGATGAAGCCGATGTACTCGCTATTCGTGGCCTCCACCGCCGTCATTCGAGCGGCCGCTGCACCACCGCACCGATCTCGCTGTATGAAGTCCATTCGCGATGGGTGTTCTTCACACCATGCTCGAATGCGATCAACAGTGTCATCCGGAGAAGCATCGTCAACAAACGTCAAGTGCCAGTCGTCAACACTTTGAACTAGAACGCTTTGCACGGACTGGTCTAGCCATGGACCTGCCCGAAATGTCGGTAAGACTATCTCTACCACAGGGTGGTGAGAGGTCATCGCGATGAGCTTCCAGGCGGCAACCGATCGTAGCCATATGCCTTCATCCAACGATCACTACAACGCTCCTCGTATAGGGTGCGAAGTTCGGCACTGCTACGAAACGCAAATGCACGCCCAGAATCTATACCCGCTGCCAGATCTTCCACGACACTCTGCCGATGCGGCAGGCCGACGAACTTCCTCAAAACCGCGATGTGCTGTAACGGATTCATCAGCAAATCTTCATAGCGCACGGTGACGGCCGATTCAGCACCTAGCGCCGCGGCGGCACAATGGCCCTCCTCGACATACTCAATCCATAGCCCATAGGATCGTTCCAGGTTGAGGCACAGCGCAGACCGAGCAGGATTTTCCAGTTCTAAACGGCGCCGCCGCTCTCGCGTCAGAAGACTCTCGGCGACGTCGATGCCGTTGCGGACCACGTGCACCACTCGAGTCCCGGGAAACAGACGCAGCCACATTGGCAATGTGAAGGTAGCCCTGGGATCCTTGAAACCCCAGGGTCGGTTCATATTCCACAGCGAACGTTGGGAAATGAAGCCCCGCCATCCGAGGAAAGCACGCCTTGAGAAGGCTTGAACACGTTGCCGCAAACCCTCCTCCACAGCTGTATTCAATGTGTCATCCTCGAGCAGCCAGCGCACAGGGAGGGGAACATCCCATCGTGCATGTGCGATATGGAAGACCCACTTGTCATGGCCGAGAAACCACTCCGACTCGGAATGAACACGATGCTGGTCCGCACCCATGAAGACCCCGGCTCGTGCGAGGAGTGAAGCTACCAGACTTGTCCCCGACCGATGCGCTCCTATGACCACGATTGGGCTCATTGTCTGGTTCGATTCAGACACCATGCCGCGATCCTCCGCTTAAGCTTTGCTCGGCGGGACTGTTCCTACGCGCCTCACAAAAGACCATTATAGAAAGGGACATCATAGCGCGGGCGGGCTTTTGCGGGGAGCAGAAAAATCTTCCTTCGACACTGAACTCCCACTGCGAAGTCTGAACACCTGCAGTCCCTGCCGTTTGAAGTCTTTAGTAGTCACCTCATCGTAGTGCTGTGCGAGCCAGACGTCGCTACCGTAGGGAAAACGCCTCGAAATCAGCACAACTCCTGGCCAACTGCCATCCTTCTCGGGTGAGAGCCGATCCTTACCTGTCTTGTACTCGACGAAGGCACGTGACCAGCGAAAACAGGAACCAAAAGCGCTCCAATTGTCGACCTGATTAAATGCAAGAAGATGGGTGCAACCGATCGCCCACACACTCTCGCCAGAGTCGATCATCTGGCCCACAACATTCGCCACTTCAAGCTGTTCGGACACGGTGAAATCCCTTTGGAGCCGAGGCATAAGTTCGAGATTCGGCAACAGGAAGGCGGCCATACTCAACGTCAACGCGAGCCACGCAAGGCCAACCGATACCCTTTCAAGGCGGCGAACCAGCTGGTCTAAAGTTGCTGCTGCAATCACGATAATGCAGGGGAGAACCAGGTAGAAATCGGAGAACCCCTGGTGGTCATAGTAGGTGAACACCAAGCCAACTGCGGCACATACATAGATAGCGGCCCAGCATGAACGCGACCTGAAAAATTCGGTGAGCCGCTTTGGAGACTGGATGACCGGAATCCACGTCTGGATGAAACTCGCAACGAATAGCACCCATATCAGCAGATTGTAGGCACCGGCACCCTTCTGCCAAACACGCACGAGGTGCAAAGCGGACAGCACCCAACCACGGAAGCTACCCTTCATGAACAGAAGGGGCAGTACGATTGACTGCTCGAGCTGAGTGCTCAATGCTCCGACGATGAGGAAATATCCCTCATAGGCCAAAGCCGGCAGAACTGCCCCTGCAACAAACCAC
>JAAESQ010001511.1 GCA_024229275.1 bacterium
ATGGACCCTTGCGGGGTCCCTTTCTCTGTTGCCTTGACCAACCCGTCTTCCAGGATTCCGCCCTTCAGCATACGCTGGATAAGACGAATGATTCTGGGGTCGTCAATACGGAGCTGCAAGAACTTGGTCATCCAGTCATGATTGACTTCGTTGAAGAATCCGCAAATATCGGCTTCGACAACGTGGTTTACCTTGCCCCGCTGAATCGTCCTTCCCAGCGCATCCAGACATTGATGCTGGCTGCGCCTCGGACGATAGCCGTAGCTACTGCCTTCGAATACGGTCTCGTAAATAGGCTCTAACACTCGTTTGACTGCTAGTTCGACTATCTTGTCTTCAAAACAGCTGATGCCTAACGGTCGCCCCTTTTCACTGCCCGGTTTCGGAATATAACTCCGTCGCTTCGGCTGGGGTCGATACCCCATGCGCCTTAGCCTTTCCGAGAGATCCTTGAGGTTTTCCTCGAGATGCCTTCCGTATTCAGACTTGGTCACGCCATCTACCCCCACCGCCCGATCCTCGGGCAGTGCGTCGTAGCAGGCTCGCAGATTGTCCACGTCA
>JAAESQ010001512.1 GCA_024229275.1 bacterium
AATCTTCAAGCAAATCTTCAAGCAACTCGCTCTCAGTCCACCTTCCTGAGCTTCCGCAGCTCCTTGACCGCCAGCAGGCCCTCATGCATAGCCTTGCCGAGCAGCAACACGCGTGCTTGCGCCAGTTGTGCGAGGGTCAGCGTCAAGTCGCCATCGAGCACGCTGCAAGCCTCCGCCAGATTGAATCAGATCGCGCGGCGCGGGACTCCCATACGGCCTCTGCGCTGCAGGTGGTGTCCGACACGATTGGATCCGCCTCCTCCGCGCTTTCGGCAGCCGTCAACACCTCGCAGACGAGCACTTCGTCGCTGGAGTCCGTGACGCGCGATCAGATGAACCTCATTCGGCACCTTCTCTCCGACGTGGGCAGTCGGAACGAAGGGATGCTCCGATCTGTTATCACGACAGTCGTTGAGCGCGCCTTCCCACTTGACGATCGAAGAGAACTTGGCGACGCACTACGCCGGCTAAACACGACTGCTAGAATCATCAACAGCCCCATGTTCCGTGCCGCGTCCGTCGAAGTGCTTTCGTCGAAGAAGACCAGTCGCGAACCTTCATCGTCTCGTGGGCAATCGAGTGCGACAAGCTCCGTGCCGACGCATGAGCCTGACCCGTCGCGTGGACACCGCGCAGAATCCACCACATCAACCAATTCCAAGCCGGAAGAGCGCGAGCGTGACGAGTCACCGGAGCCTCGGGACCCTGCAGCCTGAGCCCTCCTAGAACGCACTGAAGAAACGCGACCGCGTTTCCCCGGAAACCGCATTGCACGCCCCTGTGGTCATCCCGAATGGTGGTGCATTATAGGCATTGTTTCCAGATCAGGTACACGTGTGCTACGCCGGGTATTTCGAACGTGACAGCAGACGGTCACTACTGGTTGGTGAAGTCGATCGGGGCCGTGGGGGCCTCCGGTCCAACCAACTGGGGGCTCCGGCGGCCTTAAACCCCACCCTCGCCTGGCGAGGGGCTCCCGATTCCGAAGGTCGGGGCGTGCAGCGGCCTGCTGCGCGCATGCGGTGACGGAGGCAGCACAGTGTTTCTCAAAGTCAATTGCTTGCGAGTCTGTACGTGATCGTGCTTTCTGCTGCTCTTGCACCTGTTGCTCGTCTCCTCCCTGGGGTTGCCGCCGTCGACTTCGTCGACCGCCGTCTGCTCGTACGTTTGGACTGCTCTGCTCACGCGATGTCGGGTGCCGTCTCGCGGCGGCGGATGCGATGCCGCTGCTGCCCACGGTTCCTCACCTCTCTTTTTCTGTTGACCTGGTCGTTCAGAGCTTGATCTTAGCCTCGACCGGTGTCACAACCACAAGCTGATTTTGCTCGACTGCGCACGCGGCGGACCTTCGGCGGCCTGGACTGCTGAGGGAACCCGCTGTCGGCGACTGCGAGTTAGGAGTCGTCAATGGCTCCCACTGGAGCTTCGAAGGTTGCTCCGTCACGCGTTCTGACGCGTCTACTATCCTGTGGCTTCGGTCTCCCACCTAAGGGGCGGTTAGTTACTCCTCCGGCCGAGGGTCATCGCTCACGAGTGCGGAGATGCGGTCTGTCGGTTGGCGTCTGTCCTAGGTTCACGAGATCAGCGGCGATGTGAATGTCTCACAAGTCCACAACTCTGCCCAACCAGCGCTAGTTATTCGCAATTCTGCCATCCCACTGCGCGCGATGGCCTGGCCCCCACGCAATTCACCAAACCGTGGAAAACAAAATGGCAGAAACAGGCGGCTTGCAGAAACAGCCGCCCGTTGACGGTGGGCCATGGACCCCCCACCTTGGATGAG
>JAAESQ010001513.1 GCA_024229275.1 bacterium
CCAGTACCGCCTCGAGGGATTCAACAGTGACTGGATAAGCACACCTGCCGATCGCCGAATCGCCTCATATATGAATCTTGATCCCGGGGACTACATTTTCCAAGTCCGGGCGTCGAACCGAGATGGAGTTTGGGCCGATGGACGGCCCCTCCGCGTGCGCATCCTTCCTTCTCCTTGGACGACTTTGTTCGCCTACGCCCTCTATTCGTTGGCAGCCGCATCCGCAATCGGCACAGTGGTATGGAAACGTGCTCGCAAGCTGGCCCTCGAACGGCGGACTGCAAAGACCTTGAGGACAAGTGAACAACGGCTCAACCTTGCCTTGACTGGGAGTGGTGATGGCCTCTGGGACTGGGATCTATCCAGCGGTGAGGTGTTTCGCAGCCGTGTTGCAGAGATGTTCGGCTACACCAAATCAGAATTGCCAGCGGGACACGAGTTCCGTCACACACTCATTCATCCCGAAGATGAGCCTTGGGTGGAAGAGGAGCTTCGCTCTCTGGCCGAAGGCAAGATTACCCGTCTTGAAATCGAGTACAGAATGCAGCACAAAGACGGGGACTGGCGGTGGATTCTCGATCGAGGTACCGTCGCTGCTCGAGACGAGTTCAACCGACCGACCAGAGTTGCCGGCACCTGCAAGGACGTCACACAGGGAAAAGCCGTGGAAGCCGAACTACGGCTCTGGGCGACGGTTTTCAAAAACATTTCCGAGGGTGTAGTCATCACGAGCCCAAACGAAGAGATACTCGCCGCCAATGAGGCCTTCTGCCGAATGACTGGCTACGATCAGTCGGCGATCCTCGGTCAGAAGAGGAGCATCCTTCACTCCGGCCGACATTCCCGTGGATTCTATGACGAGGTGCTCGAAACCATGGAATCCAGAGGTCGCTGGCGCGGCGAGCTGTGGCTCAAACGAAACAGTGGCACACCTTTCTTGACATGGACCGACATTAATCGCGGCTGCGGTCCATCTGGCGAAGTCACCCACTACGTGACTGTATGCACCGACATCACCCACCGCAAGCAGGCTGAGCAAGAGTTACGTTATCTCGCAAATTACGATGTGCTCACCGGTCTGCCCAACCGCACGTTGTTTCTTGACCGTTTGGGCCACGCACTGAACCAGGCAAAGCGCGCGCAACGTAAACTCGCGATCCTCTTTGCCGACCTCGATCGATTCAAGCAGGTCAACGACTCCCTCGGCCATGCGGCGGGAGACCTCGTACTTCAAGAAGCCGCCCGGCGTCTTCTGAGAGCGGTCCGCGAGGTGGACACCGTAGCTCGGTTCAGTGGGGACGAGTTCACCGTTCTCGTCGAGGACATCGTAGGTGAAGGTGACATCGAACCCATCGCAGATCGAATCGTCAAGACTCTCGCACAACCCTTCTCGGTTGCTGGTCATGAGGTCAATCTCTCGGCGAGTATCGGAGCCTCAATGTACCCCCGCGATGGAGATTCCACAGAGGAACTCCTTCGCAACGCCGACATGGCGATGTATCGAGCAAAGTCCAAAGGCAGCCGATGGATCTTCTACTCGCACGAGATGAGTGCCACCGCGGTTCACCGACTCCAACTGGAACACGAACTCCGTGACGCCCTGAAACAGGGCAACTTCACGCTGCTCTACCAGCCGAAGCTGCATCTCAACCGACAGAAAGTGATCGGTGGTGAAGCCCTCCTCCGTTGGCGTCACCACAGCGAAGGGCTCATCGAACCCGGCCGTTTCCTCGATCTCGCTGAAGACACAGGCCTCATCATCCCCATTGGCGAGTGGGTCTTACTGACGGCATGTGCGGAATGCGCCTTCTGGCAGAAACCCGGCCATTCACCGGTCGAGGTTGCCGTGAATATCTCAGCTTCCCAGCTTCAGAGCGATGAACTCTACGCAAGCGTCACCCGTGCCCTCGACAAGACCGGCCTCGACCCTCGGCTGTTGGTCCTTGAACTCACGGAAACCATGTTGATGGAAAACGCCGAACGCAGCGTGTCGGTGCTTTTGCAACTGAAAAACCTTGGGGTACAGATTTCGATCGATGATTTCGGCACTGGGTATTCGTCCCTCAGCTACTTGAAGATGTTGCCGATCGACGAACTAAAGATCG
>JAAESQ010001514.1 GCA_024229275.1 bacterium
CATGACTTCGATCGACGCTGAAACCGCACTGGCATTTCGAATCCATGGCGTTTCAGCGGAGTTCCTGCAAGGCTTCGAAGATCTCGGATACTCCAATCTGAACGCAGAAGATCTTCTCTCGATGCGAATCCACAATGTCGGCACGAGGTTCGTCGATCAGTTGGCCGATCTCGGCTACACCGGCGTGCTAATTGACGAACTCGTTGCGATGAAGATCCACAATGTGGACGCCAGATTCATCAAGAAACAACTCGAAAGATATGGCAGCGGTATTTCGATCGATGACATGATCGAGAACAAGATCTTGGATAGGTACTGACTACAGCAACGGGGCGCGACGCCATGTCGTGCCCCGTTGATATTTCTCTGAAATCTCTACGTAGAAGAGGCAGCTCATATCCTCATCGTCATCGCTATCGTAATCGTCATCGTATTCTCACGGGCGCTCCGCATTTCGATGACGATGAGGATGACGAGGACGATGGCCATTGCGAGTACCTACCGAGTGCCCTCCTTCGAAGCGAGAGGGACTCGGAAGCAGAATCAGAGTTCAGGTTAATCCTTACGCAACTGGGTACATGATCCTGTCAGCTTGACTGGCACAGGTACCGATCCAGGTCACCTACTCTGCAACCTCTCCAGAAGCTCCGCGTTTCCCTCTGCTTCGAAGAACTCGTCGAATTCGATGAAGTACCCATCCGGATCGTAGCCGACGAAGACTCGAGCTCCCGCTCGGCTCTCTTCGATGATTTCTTCGGTGCGCAGTACGAAGTTGGGTTGCTCTTTCAAATGCGCGAACCAGCCGTCGATATCGGTCGTAAAGAACGAGACCGTGACGCCCTTATTCTCGGTCCAGGAGTGCATTCCTCGAGCTCCGTCGACCGGCCCGATGAATCCGGTTGGCGACGTCGCGTGAATCTTGGCCCATCCCTGATCCACGGTCAGTTCGAAACCCATGACGTCTTCATAGAACTGACGCATGGCCTCAACGTCAGGGGTGTAGAGCCATAGCACCGTTGCCTTGATCCCAAGGTTGGCAGGCCGGCTCGTCGCGGTATCGGCGCCAGGATAAACAGAACCAAGCCCATCAAGAATCGGCGTGAGCTTTTCGTTTTCAGGATGTGCATTGAATCGCTCGAACTCGAGGTAGTAACCCTCGGGATCGATCGCAACGAATCCGTCATGCGGGCTGCCTTCTTTCGGTTCGAAGCTCGATGACTTCATCGATACACCTGAGGCAACCAAGTAGTCGTACCAGTCATCCAACTCATCCGTAACCAGAGCAATGGCTACGGTCTTCGGCTCGTTGGCAGAGTGCATGCCAGACTCGGCATCAACCAGCGTCAGATACGATGTTTGGGCAATCCTCATGATCTTCGCAAACCCGTAGTCTGCAACGGTTTCGAAGCCAAGTGTGTCACTGTAGAAGTGCCACGCTGCCTCAAGATCGGCGTAGTAGTAGAAGGCGTTGTTGGCAATGATGTTGCGGCTCATTTGGGGCTCTTCGCTATTCAGTTGCGGAGCCTGACCCGACGGTTGTCCACAAGCGACGGCCAACGCAACGAAGACGATCATTGCGCACGTCCACCTCAGTAATGCACTCGAAAATGTCATTGTGGTCTCCTTCCGTCGCTAGGTCTGCGCTCGATTCGGCGTGCACATCATAGCGAGTCTCGAAGGAGACACGGATCAAGGACTTACATTGAACCCATACCTGAGAGCACCCCACCCACAATCATGACGGCGAAGCAGATCAGGGAACGGAGGAATGGAGTCTTTGTCTTCTGCCAATTCATGATCACAAAGACCAACCCAACTCCCGGGACCAGGAGACTCCCGAGCCCCCAACCAATATGCGTCTGAAACGCTACGATCAGAATCTGGATGCCGAAAATCAGCGAGCCAATACCACCAATCACCAAAAGGATCGTTCCGAGAATCGCCATACGTCCTCCTCCTTCAACTCATCCCACGTCTTCTATTCTTTCGAGCCGTAGCTCCGTACGAGTGATGTGACCACCCTACCACAGGTTCTGATGCGGCTCAGAAGGCTGAAGGACACAGAAGAGGAAGGCTGCTTCTGCGCGGACGCGGTTTCCAATCTCAGCCCACCAGTTCTTGGAGCATCTCCTCTAACCGTGCGACTCGATCTTCCAGGGCCTGGACCCGGTCTCGCAACCCGGAGGATCCGGTGGTTCCAGATGCAACCTCGGCGAGCACCTCATCCGAAGGCGGACCAGTGACGAGGTGTGTCCACCTCGCTTCCTTCTGCCCTGCTTGACGCGGCAGAAGGACAACCAGAGGCTCTTCGCCCTGGGCAAGATGGGACAGGACCTGCTCAACCTCACCAGTCGACTGGAACGAGTGCATTCGGGTGCTGCGTCCACGCAGCTCGCCTGGGGTCTGTGCTCCCCGGAGCAACAGCAGAGTCATGATCGCCCTGCTCCCGTCGTCCAATTCCCACCGTCTATCCAGGTTGTGGCGCCAACGATCCACCCGCGATCCCTGCACCGGCCACACCAGGACTTCCTCGTGAAGGCGGTCAAGAGTGGCGGTGATATCGCTTTCGTCCAACTCCATAACTGGATGACGGTTCGACCTCTGATTACATGCCGAAAGCAAAGCATTCACGGTCAAAGGGTAGTAGTCAGGAGTTGTTTGCTGCTTTTCAAGCAGGGCCCCAAGCACACGGACTTCAACCGAATCAAGCTCACGAGGAAGACGCATGAAGACCTCCACCGAAGAGCATACTCCCCCCGCAGATTCGACCTCTAGGCCAGACTTTCAGTCTTCGAGTTCAGCGCTGAATTTCTCCAGCTGACGTCGATAGTAGGCGTTGTCCCCATCGACTCGCTCAAGCGCTTCCTTTGCAAGATCGACCGCGCGAACCACATTGCCGTTCTGGAACTCAGCCTCGGCAAGGGTATCGGTGATGTGTGGCGCCGGATTGAGGCTGTATGCTCTCTCAGCCAATCCCAGTGCCTCGACCGGATCACGAACGTGATCGGCCCCTGCAGTGCACAAGAGCCAAGCCAAAGAATTGAGCATTTCTGCATTGTCCGGGTGTCGCACGACGAGATGACGCCGCGCGCTGATCGTCTGCTCCCACAGCTCATGGCGCTGCGCAAGATCGGCATAGGCCGCCCAGCTTTGTACTGATTCCGGATTCTTCACGGCACGCGTACGAGCTATTTCGAGTCGGTCACCCGCGCGGACTCCTCCAAAAAGCTGATAGCGGAGTTCTGCAAATCCCCAGGCTGCGATTTCCTTCCCGTAATAGCCCGCGGTCAGCATTGCGATCGTCCATACGCCGAGGAGGCAAGCCGTGACGATTCTGCGCCGGTTCCATCGGAAACCGGACGAATCCTCCTCCTCGTTCATCGTTTCATCTTCGCTACCGTTGAGTTGATATGCATCGTCAGGCTCATCTGCGAGCGCATCTGATTCCACCTCAGGCTGAGGTGGTTCCGGAGAAGAAGGCGGTGGTGTACAGAGGTCGATCAGACGTCGAAATCCCGGCTCGTTACGATCAATCGACGCGATGGCTCCCTCGAGGGCTGAGATGGCTGCGGTCGCATTGAGGTCATCCACTCGAACGCCGCCATAGTGAATTTCCTGCAGGATGTCGACGTAGTCGGTGACCGTACTGGCTGCTACGAGATCCTCTTCCACAAGCAATTCCAGGAATCGGCCTACGGTCAGATGTTGCGGTCGTCTGAGACCGAGAGCCGAAAGCCGGCGCAACGGGCCATCGAGCGCCTCGCGTTCGCCGTCCAATCGCCGTGTCTGAGAAACTGTCGCTTCGGTCATCTCTTCATCCCGAATCAAAGCGCGAATGCCGCACCTTCTCCTACTATCCTACGCCGAAGGGTCGTCGCGGGTTGCCCGTTGCATTCCTCAGGCTCTACTCAGCCCCGTCCCGCGGCAAGCCGTCCTCTGCGATCGCCCAAATCAGGGCTGCAACTGCGCTGACGTTTCCAGCAAGGTCGGCCGGGTCGACTTTTTCAAAGGTATCAGCTGGGCTGTGGTGATAGTCAAAGTACTTGTCGTTCTTGCAGCGGTGGCCGATGCCCGGAACGCCCTGGTCGACAATCGGGCCAATGTCCACACCGGCCCAACCCTTGCGCACGTTGTCGGCACCAATCGCCTTGAGCGGCGCCGCTAACGTCGCAATTCTCTCGACGACCGCTTCGTTCGCCCGAACAGAGAAGCCGTCCGGAGCGAAGACTCCGGAGTCACTCTCCAGTGCAGCAACATGTCGATCCAACTCATCAGCGTGAGCTTCGAGGTAGGCGCGGCCACCAAATCCTCCCTGCTCCTCAGCGACAAAGAGCACGACCCGAATCGTGCGTCGCGGGTGCAAATCGAGCGTATGCAGCAGGCGAGCTGCGGCAAGAGTCAATGCGCAGCCTCCGCCATCATCGTGCGCGCCGGTACCGACATCCCAGGAATCGAGATGTCCACCGACCACGATGATCTCATCAGGAAGCTCACGGCCGCGGATCTCTCCGATGACGTTGAACTGTCTGCGTGCTCCCAGGTTTTCGGCTTCCATCATGAGACGTACTCTTACTGGGACTCCACGATCAGTCAGACGCTCCATGCGTGCAGCATCCTCAACCGTCAACGATGCTGTCGGTATTTTCGGCACACCTTCTTCGTAGCTCATCACTCCGGTATGCGGAGTGTTCAAACTCACGTTCGTCGCCGATCGCACCAGCGCCGCCACAGCTCCGTGGCGGGCAGCCATGCTCGCTCCACCACCACGGTATTTGACGACCGGACCGTAGCCCTCCCACTCAGGATTGAAGACAACGATTTTCCCTTTGACCTCGGCCGCTCGGCTGTCCAATTCCTCTTGGCCGGAGACGACAAGCACCTCTGCTTCGATCCCCTTTCGTGGAGTTCCAACGCTGCCGCCAAGTCCGGAGATATTGAGCTTCTCTTCAACAGGCGAGGTCAGCTTTGCCCATTCGTTGCCTCGCACCCAATGTGGCACCATCACGGGCTCGGTCCATACTTTGTCGAAACCTTCGTCGCGCATCGTTTTCACCGCGAATTCGATGGCAGAATCCATCTGGGGCGATCCTGTTAAACGCGGACCAATCGAATCGCAGAGCGTTTCAAGCCATTCAGCAGCGAATCCATCCTCGAGGCCGGCGGCGATGATCCGCTTCTGTGTCTCGTGATGCGACGCCGAGACACCTTCAGCATCGTCCTGCGAACTCATTCCGGTGCTCGCTATTAAGATCGCACACACAACCCCAAGTACCTGAGTCCGCGAGACGGACTGAAGGCTCTGCAACATCACGAGGAACCTCTCTTTCGGACGCTGACTGAATCGGCAAGGCGTACACACGGTCAAAAACCGGTGTCACCGAGTGCTCCAGATTCAAACGTGGTTAACTTGCTTGGGCGCATCCACGAGGGCCGGAGTCTTGCCACTCGCGGAACTTGATCTGCGGGTCCCTAGCGTCTGGACGTCGGGCAGAGCGCGCGAAGGACTGTGCCACCTGCTTTGTGACTTCGACCATCGACGAGCGTTCGCCGAGCTTGATGCTTCCGACGTCGCCACTTGATATACGACCCCTTCGGCACACGACCGCAAGCAAACGTCGTACATCAGCGCCATGCTCAGTTCCCCAACTGACTTGGAAGCGGGCCCAGTCACCGGGGCGGCGCGAGCGGTTTGACCGTTGAGGGACACTACGCCGCTCAGACCGTTCCGGCGTGAGCTGCCGTACGTTTCGCGGGGCACAGAATCCTCCGTTGTCTTCTCGTTCGAGCATCGCCGCAAGAAGCTCAATGGGATCTCTCTCAGCGAGGAGCTTCTCAGCAAGGCGCCTGAATCTCCGCTTGGGCATGCCGGACTCTTCATCCACTTCCGTCAGAAGCTCAAAGATCCTCTCATCCGCCGCTCGCTTGACATCCTTCGGAGCCACTACGGGAGTTGGTGTGGCTTCGATGCCGGCCTGGCGAAGCATGTGGTTGACTCGACCGTATGCGCGGGGCGGCACAAAGAGGACACTGAGTCCCTTGCGTCCAGCTCGCCCCGTCCGACCGCTGCGATGGGTTAGCATCTCGGCGTTGTTGGGAAGATCGACATGGACAACCTGTGCGATGTCCTGCACGTCGAGCCCTCGAGCGGCAACATCCGTGGCAACCACAATCTTCGTCGAACCCTTTTTGAACGCCGCCAGCGTCGCGGTTCGCTCCCGCTGGTTAAGATCCCCGGACAGCGCTCTGGCACCAAATCCA
>JAAESQ010001515.1 GCA_024229275.1 bacterium
CTCGAAGCTATCGAACTCGCCATGCAACGCGGCGTGACCCATCGTGTCTTGACCAATTCACTTGCCTCCACGAACCTCCTCGCAGCTCACTCGGTCTACACCAAGTACCGCAAGAATCTGTTGCGCATTGGATTCGAGATATTCGAGATGCGGCCCGATCCGATATTCGCTGAGGACCATATCGCCCCTTCGATAGGTGGTTCCGTTCTCGGTCTCCACGCCAAAGTTGCTGTGGTCGATCGATCCCAGGTCCTTATCGGCTCCTACAACTTCAACAAGGCCGGAGACCTGATGTGCACTGAAAACGGCATCCTGATCTCAAGTCCAGCCCTCGCCGAAACCGTAAGTGCCATGCTCGAACAAATCATGCGACCCGAAAACAGCTGGTCGGTGGTTCTCGAGGGCTCACAAAATCCAGAGAACGGTGGTTCAGACAAGTTGCGATGGATTGGTGTCGAGGACGGACACCCTGTGCGGCTCAAGAGCGAACCAGAGGTCGGATTCTTCCGCCGCCTCGGCGTCGGCTTCTACTGGTTGTTTCCGCTCAAGAGTCTTATCTAGCCTAATTCTCAAGAGCCCTTCTATCCCTACCTCTCAAAGACAGACTCCTCAGGACTGTCATGTTGAGCGGAGCGAAGTGGAGTCGAAACATCTCCCGTTGAATCGATCAAACTGATTTCTACAGCACCAGTCGGGTTACTCGTTTCGACGGGAGATCCCTCGACTGCGCTCGGGATGACATAGCTGGGACGGCGTCGTCATGCATGAGTCAGCACCGTTCCGGCGGAGATATGCTCAGAATGCCATGCCGAGCTTACCCAGGCACAACTACGATAACCCTTGTCTCTGGAGGAGAAGCATGACTACTGTGCTTCTAATACTTGTGGATAGCTTTGAGGAGATTGAAGCTGTAACTCCCATCGATGAGCTTCGGAATGCGATGTTGGTGCAGTAACAGTAGATGGCTCCATGCGGGCCTTGAGGGCCCGCTAGAGGCTCCGCTAATTGGGAATGAGAAACTCAACTCATCGGTATTGCCTCTTGGTATTGGCACTGGGGGCGCAGATTTTAGTCTGCTCCCCCAGCAACCTTCGCTGGGGAATGCCTCAACCGAAAGGCTCAGTCACTCCCCGAGATCTCAGCTGCTCTGATCAACATGTCACTTGACTGCAGAATCTTGGCGCGCAGCCGATGCGGATAGTCGGGGCGCTCGTCGAGGAACACTCGCACCACTCCAACGGCTTCAGCCGAGCTATGGCCTCCAAACGATGCATCGAGCCAGCCCTTGGGGAAGAAGATGTCACCTGTTCGCTGGGTCTCTTCGAGCAGCTCGAGGCTGGGCGCAAGGAAACGCACCGAGTCTTGCGCTCGAAGTGGATGGTGGAGGTAGCGCAGCGCACTCAAGACCCACGGTTCGTGAGCCCGGCTTTCCACGTCACGCAAGCTCTCGAAGAATGCCTCACGAGCGCCTGGATCGTTATCGAGGGCCGGTCGGATGAAATCAAAACGCGCCTTACGATCCGGATTCTCGATCTTCTGACCTTGTGACTCCAGAATGTCGTCCCAGCCCTCGACCCCACGCACGGCGAGGTCAAACGCGAGGCCCGTTCGATCATCCTCGGACAATTGAAGTCCGGAAACCTCAAGCTGTCCGCGCCAGATCTGATCGAGGCGACTCACTGCACCAGGGGAAAGTGCCACTGTTCGGTAGGTGCCGAAGAATGCACCTTTGAGCGTGGTAGCGGCGGCGTTGTCCATACCCCGCCAAAGGACATCTTCCACCTGCTTTGCCCTTCCCGTCCGTTCCTCTACTGAGAGAAAACGCCAAAAAGTCGGATTGAGGTAGCTCATTATGAGCTGTAGATTCTGCTCATCTTCTTCCTGTTCCAAGCCACGCAAGCAGAGGTCGAGGAACGCTTCGGGCTCGACTTCACGCTCGAGGACGGCATCCCACAACGTCACCCAACCGGCACCTCGGTTCGTGGCATCTGACAAATCTGGAAGATGGTCCATCAAATACTCACGGCTGCGATCATCCAACCGGAAATAGGCATAACCCTGACCGCTTCCATCCGGTAGGATAAAGTTGGGCATCGCGAGATTCGATACCTCTGAAAGCTGGACCGACGCCCCCGTCAGATTCACCGTCCGGTCAACCGTAGAGTCCCTGTATCCCAGAACGGCTGAGAAAGCCTGTGGCCAGACGCGAGACGCACCAGATGGGTCCTCTTGCACAAACTCAAGTTGTTCGATGTGATCTCGCGCGTCAGTGAGCCCCGCAGAGATGGTGGGTCGTCCCGGTTGATCCACCCACACTTTGCTCCATTCCTTGAGGTCTTCCGGTAGTCGCTGATCGAGGATTTCAACAAGATCGGTCCAGGTTGCGTTGCCGTAGCGATAGCTGTCCAGATACTCACGCATCCCGTCGCGAAACTGATCTTCACCGAGCGCCAACTCGAGCTGCTGCATCATGATCGGCGCCTTGTTGTAAATAATCGCCCCATAGAGAGAACCAGCTTCGTTGAGGTTCTCAAGTGGCTGACGAATAGGATTAGCACCGACCGTTCGATCTATGCCGTAGGCTCGGGTGTGGTGCGCCAGCAGAAACCGGAGGGAGTGGTTCACTTCCGGGAAAGAGGGATGAACGATTTTGGCAGCCATGAAGTTGGCAAAGACCTCTTTCATCCAAACATCGTCGAACCAGTTCATAGTGACCAGATCGCCGAACCACATATGTGCAGTCTCATGCGCGATCAGGCTCGCCCTGCCGAGGTAGTCGTTCTGCGTCGCGGATTCGTCGAGCAACAACCTACGATCGCGGTAGAAAACCGCTCCCGCATGCTCCATTCCTCCGTACTGGAATGCTGGTACCAAAATGAAATCGAACTTCTGGAATGGATAGTCAATTGCGGTGTAGTCCTCGAGCCAGTCGAGGGCCGAAAAGTGCAAGTCAAAGAGAGCATCCCGGTTGCGCGTCAGTTTGTCGGCATCCGGTTCGCGATGGTACATACGAACAGTTCGACCGTTGTGCTCACGCTCTTCGACTTCGTATTTTCCGGCCGTAAAGGCGAAGAGATACGTCGGCAGAGGCTCAGTTTCACCGAAACGAAGCAGTCGTCCGTTTTCGGCATCGAGGCCCTCCCCTTCCGACTCCTGCTCCAGTAGCGGTCCATTCGCGATGGCGGTCCATCCTTCAGGAACATCCAGCGTCAGCGTGTAGCGCGCCTTGAGGTTGGGCTGATCGAAGACGGGGAGTGAGAATCGGGCTCGCTCCGGGACGAACAGGGTGTAGAGGAACTCCTCGTTTCGATTGAGCGCTTCATCGCCGGCCACATAGTCCAGAATGACCGTATTGGAACCCAAAACAAGACCTGACGCTGGGACTATCACGTGATCGTTAATCGCCTGTAGCGCTATCGAGGCACCGTTGGCCGTAACAGCTCTCACACGTGATTCAGGATGCAAAAAGTCAAAGACAACATCATGCCCGAGTGGATCGTCCCAGTTGAAGCTCGCTGTGACCCGGCCAATGATCGGACTCTCGAGCGAATCCGGGATCTTCAACTCGAAGTCGTAGCGAACATCACTCAGGGTGTTCGCCCGCAACTCGGCAAGCTCCCATGGAACCCCTTCACCGGTTGGAGTCACCGGCGCTGTACCGCAGCCGAAAACACTCGCGAGAAGAAGAAGGCTTATACCGGGCCAGGCCCGGTTGAGTCTTGTTGATGAGCTTGCAACGTGGTTCATTCAAGGCCTCCCGCCATTCACACAGACTTCATCCTGTGGGAGACGATTATCCATGATCCTGTTGGAGTGAAGTCGCTGATCTTCTTCTTGAATGGCAGAGTTGGTTGGTGGGTTCTACTTCCGCAAAGAGCCCATTGGTGCATCAGGTGTGTTCTTCCGCGCTAGCCGGCAGATCCAGCTTGATCAATCAGGTCAGATCCGTCCTCACGCGAGTTTCATCTTCCGGTTTCGGCGACGCGGCTGCGTCAATACTCTTGACGGCCGAGCGTAGCTCACCCATTTGCCCTTCAAGATCCTTCAGAAGCCGGCTCAGGTGGTGCTTGTCAATGGGTCCCGGCCCCATAGCCTGCAGCGAATTGAGATGAAGCTGGAGCGTCATCTCCACACGCCACAGCCCCTCAGCCAGCACATGGAAAACAGCTTTTGTTTCGTTGTCCACAGAATCAGCTCCGTTACCGGTGGCTCTACCCCTCAAAACCCGGTCTACCAGCATACCGCGGCTAGGCCGTCAGGTCGAAATCTAAGAGGACTCAGGTTTCAGAACAGGCCACCGTGCACTGCATGAAGAA
>JAAESQ010001516.1 GCA_024229275.1 bacterium
CAGCGGTACCGGCAGTAGCAGGGGGGTTGCCGGGGCGCAGAGGGCCAAGGGCTCTGGCGGAAAGGGTCGTGGAGATGGTGGAGCTGGGTTACAGGTCGCAGAACTTCTACAGGTCATGGTCCAGCAGCACCGAGAGGCGCAAGACCGGCAGGCTGAGCTGAATGAGCGGCTGGTTCAGGGTCTAGCGGGTCGACACCACCATGATGTGGACTCGAAGCTAAAGCTGAATGAAAGTTTGAAGAAGATTGGCCTCACCTCGGCGGAGCAATTGTTGCGTGATTTTGAACAGTTTGAAGCCCAGCTTCAGAGATGCGAGGTCAACAGTTGGAAGCGGTGGTACGAATACTTCCTGAGAGCACTGGAGCCGAGCGCCCGTTCGCTCGTCGACTCCTTCTTGTTGGATGGACTAGGGGGGAGGTTGATGCGTGAGTGCAAGCAAACCGATCAGGAGGACAGTTGGGCGTCCCTGTATCGGATGTCCCGCTCGGAGCTCCTGACAGCGTGTGGTGTTGGATACGAAACCTCGGGCGAGTTGGCGGAAAAGAGGTGGTCGGCGATTTCATTCCCGGCCGATCCGACGTTTGAGCAGATCCAGAACGTTCTTGTGGAGTTAGCCGATGCGAGGATTCAGATGTACAGGACAGGCCAGCTCACAGCCGCCACGTGGGAGAGAGAACTTGCTTCGTTAAAGAAGAAGTTGCCTTTGGGGTCCAACCTGAGACAGATGGTGCTCAATCGAGACTACCAGGTGAGTAGCTATCGACAGTTCACGGATCTGGTTTGTCGGTATCAGCATAACCTTCAGAGACGAAAGAAAGCAGCCGAACCGGGGAACCTGGGACAGGAGTCGAGAGGAGCTGATACCGGAGCGGGTGAGCTTACCGAGATTTCGGACCTTGAAGACGACGATACTGAGTTCATCGGCCGAGTGAGAGATGCGGGACTCGCAGTGGGTGGTCTTGCGAATGGCCCACGAGGCGGGGGTAATGACGGCCGGAAGAATGTCGACTTTCGAGTAATCGATCGGTGTAAGACCTGTGGCGGCAGACATCGGGACAAAGTGTGTCCAAACGCCGTAGCCAAGGGCGACACGGCGTTCAATCGGGCTTCAGCGATTAAGGAAGGTACCAAGTGTAATTGGACCGACCGTGACACAGGGGTAACGTGTAAAGGGAGGGGGCACCTTTCGAGGCATCACGCCCAGGTCCGCGCCGAGTCGTCAACCACAGCGAAGGCAGTTGTTCGTACCGGCGCGGGGAAGGGTGCGGCGAACCAGGCAAATGATCCTCCTGTCGCCGAGCCCCCTGGCTTGAATGTTGCACCTGTGAAGTTGGCTGTCGAGACCAGTGGGGCAACGGCTGAGGCGGTGGGCGCGGAGCCGGGCTCGGCCCCCGCTCACGCGTCGGCTGAGCCGGTTCACGCGGCTGCGGAAGTTGGAGGTTTTGACGTTGATGCAGTGCCGAGGGCGGCGCAGGGAGGAGTCTCGAAGGAGAAGTTCGGTCGAGCCGTCGCACGAGGCGGTCCCAGAGGATTTGGGATTGAGCAACTCGGGCGAGCCTGTGATCGAGTGCAGGATGTGGTCGTCGAAAAGGCGCGAGCCGGGCGGGAGGTTCTGGTTCCAGTCGAAGCCTTGATAGAGAAGCTTTCCCGACAGTGGGATGCTGAACCCTTGCCCAC
>JAAESQ010001517.1 GCA_024229275.1 bacterium
AATGGGGTTTCGTGTCCGCGTGGGTGTGATGCCTGCATCTCAGTGATGAGGCTTTCTTTTGTGGCGTGGGCGTCCCGCCCGCGAATCAGTCCGCAACGTTGGCTTCCTGGTTTGGTGCTGGTCGCACCGGCCGAAGCCGGCGCCTACATTTCGGAGATGCTCGGTCTCAACTTTCATCCTCTTTGTGCTGTCTTGGTGTGCTTGGATAGCCGCGTCAGGTACCAATATTCATTCTTAGATATTGATGCTGAGGTGGGGGTTGAGGGTCTTTTGACGCTCGACCAGACGTGCTCGAAGCTGCTGCCAGAAGTCATGATCCCTCGAGAGGATCGCGGCTTCGATCTCTCCAGCAATATCGGTGAAGTGTTCTTTCAAGATGTCTCGAACGTCGGTCCACCATCGGGCTGAATCATCGCGGACGCTCAAACCGTAGATCCAGATCTTCTCGGTGTACGGTGCGATCGTTTCGAGCAACTCCTCAACGTCGCTGATCAACGGGATGACCGGGCAGATCAGAGCCCTCGCCCCGATGCCAGCTTCGTTCATTTGACGCAAGACCTCTACCCTGTTCTCGGTCGGCAGCGTGTTCGCTTCGAACATTCGGCGAATCGGATCTTCATTGAACGCCACCGATACACTCACCGAAGCGTCCGGCATTTCCTTCAGGATCGCCATGTCGCGCAGAATCAGATCCGACTTGGTCAAGATACTCGCGGAGAAACCGTTCTCGGCCAGCAACTCCAAGACCTTTCGAGTTTGGTGGCACTCTTCCTCGCACGGCTGGTAGGGATCGGTGTGGTACCCAAGGTAGATCCGCTGTGGAGAAACCCCCGCCAACTCCTCTTTCAGTTGGCCGACGATGTCTTGGTGGATCAGGATCTCTTCTGACCAGTCCGTCTCGGAATCCTCCAGCGCATAGCAGTAGCGGCACAGGTGGTTGCAGCCGATGTAGGGGTCCACCTGAAAGGAAAGGCCTTCCAGTTCACACGAGGTTAGAACTGGACGATTCGAGCACTGGGCAATCTTGACCATTGCGTCTCCCGTCGTTGTTTGAACCTGGGGCACGACTATATACCTCGCGGTGGTGAGGGTGGCGGGACGCAGACGGGGAATGATGAATG
>JAAESQ010001518.1 GCA_024229275.1 bacterium
CCTGAGCATCGAGAGCAGCGTGGCAGAACTCCAGCGGCAGAACGTGCTCGGTGGTGGCACAGGCCCGGCGGTCCGCGTAGGCGACCAGAGTGATGGCCCGGATGACGTCTTGGGCTTCGATGATGTCAAGGTTGCCGCTGTGATTGCGGTCCGCGTAGGGAAACTCATCCATGAAAGGCCCGGCGTTACGCATGGCCAGGGCGACCAGATAAGTGTCTCTCTCCAGGTAAGAGAGAGCTCCGTCTCGGTTGAAGTCGGCCGCATCATGTTCGCGGACGAGATTGTATATAGCAGAGACACGCTTGTGAACGGATTTTTCAGTGGCGGACCTGGGGTGGTCGTAGCCGACTCCATCAGAGCCGACTGCATCCCCAGTGAGGGTAAAACCGGCCCATGCCAGTAGGAATGCAAGTGTCAAGAGGCTCCATTTATAGCGACTTGATGTACAATGTTTTGAGTGTAGAATCATATCGATTCTCCTTTCGATTGTCTTAGGGTTAGTGGCCATGCTGCAGGGAGCGTACGCAAACCGTGGTCGACGCATGGGCTGCACCACGCGGAGCAGACACCGGGCGTACTCTGGAGAGGTGAGTTTCCCATGACACAGGGCCCATTCATCACAGGCGCACTCACGTGCAGCGTCGAGACGACGGTTAATCCAGGCAACAACCGGCCAGAAGAAAAAGAGGGTTCCGGCGACCCATTCGAGATATCGCACGAACATATCGCCGCGCCGGAGATGGGCGATTTCGTGCACGATTATCGTCTCCAACTCGTCCGGCCGAACGAGTAGATGACGGGATA
>JAAESQ010001519.1 GCA_024229275.1 bacterium
GGATTGTACGCTCCGTTCTTCTTGCGAGGTCCCCAGGAAAACCCGTGGCGCGGATGTTCGAATTCCCATTCCCAGCAGGGAACTCCGGCCTGACGCATCAACTGGTAAGTGGTCTTAAAAATCCCGGTCAGGTGATCATTTGTCCTGTTGAGAATCACGAGAGGAGTGCGAATTTGCCGAATGCGCTCCATGACTTTCCCTCTGTCGAACTGCGCATCTGTAAGTGGTCGACGCTGCTCTATCTCACCACGGTTCACGCGTTTATAGTTCAGAAAATCAATGTTTGCCGGTTCGACGGCGACGGCTCCAGCCAGGTCCATTTCGGCGGTTATCTTACAGATCAATTCTCCCCCGTGGCTGACTCCATAGAGTCCGATTCGATCGGGATCGATATCCTTTCGGCGTTTCAGATACTCAATCACAGCCATGACATCGTGATGGTCGAGAACCGCAAGGAAGTTGGGATCGACATAGGTGTCGTCCATTTCGACGCGACAACCGGGAGTACAGACAGCGTACCCTTCCTGCAGAAGCCGCTCTGCAAGCATACCTCGGTTGACGGCCAGATCCTTGTGCAACTGACCCATATCGCGACTTCCGGCATACAACAATATGATGACCGCGTACTTCGCCGAGTCGTCTCCTGGTTTGATCAAAACGGCGGGGACATAGAGACCGTCAAATGATAGGACGAAGACTTCGAAGACTGGCGTCTTCCAAGGCGAATTCTGAAGAGTTGTTTTGATATCCTGATACATGTTGTCCCGAACACGGAATGGATATCACGACTGCGCGTATA
>JAAESQ010001520.1 GCA_024229275.1 bacterium
GATCCATCCGGACCGGGTACCCCGGAGATGACGATCGGATTCTCCGCGGTGCCGCGCCGGCAGATGACCCACTTCTCGTGGTACGCATTGGCTCGCCAGTGGATCAATACCCGATCGCCAGGGTTGAGGCTCTCCCATGGCACGTCTCCGATAGAAGGCAGCATCCCTGCGTCCGTGCCGACGGAGTAATCGATCGCCTGAACCGGGGTCGCTGCAAGCAGAGCCAGAAAGACAGTTGCGATTCCGATGCGTTGAAAGCGTTGGTAGCCCACGTTGACTCAAACCCTCTTTTGCACCGTACCGTGAATCCTTGGAGGAAGGGAGTGACTCGGGTCACGGAGTGAGGACAGCAGCAGAGGCAGTAACAGAGATTGTCTCGCATCTCAGAGACTACACCTGTCGAATGACATCGTTGGATGCGAGCACTCCCGATGGGCATCGTCATCGTCATCGCCATCGAATATGGCGCTGAGGTGATAGCAACAGATTTAGAATACAGAGGCAGATACAGGGACAGATGGCAGACACAGAGGCTGAAATCAGAGTCAGGGAACGGAGACAGAGTCAGAGGACAGTGGCAGGGTCCAGAGACAGAGGCTGGTCACCGTCCAAGATTCATCGGCGTTGCCTGTCACTGATTCTGTCTTCTGGAGCTGCCGGCTGCACCTGGTCACTGACCCTGACGCTGCCTCAGTTAGCACGCAGGCTTAGCACTCCTTAGGTCGTGCGCCCAACCTCATGCACATGAACATCCCTCTGTGGGTATGGGATGGAACAACCAGCGGTCTCGAGTTCCTCTTTAAATCGTCGCGTGAGGTCGAACCGTAGACTCCAGTAGTCCTCTGAAGCGCACCACGGTCTGGCGACGAGATCCACCGATGAGTCACCAAGATTCGAAACTGCGACTAATGGCTCAGGATTGGAAAGTATGCGATCGTCGTCTGCGATGACTTTAGAGATTGTTTCCACCGCGACCGTAAGGTCGTCGTCATATCCCACGCCGATGACCATGTTGATCCGCCGCGTCGGGAAGCCGTTGTAGTTGCTGATGGTTGAGCCGAATATCTGCGAGTTTGGAACCGTGATTCTGATGTTGTCGGAACTCTTGAGGACGGTGCTGAAGATACCGACTTCGACGACCGAACCGCTCGTGCCCGCGGCCTCGATGAAATCGCCGACCTTGAAAGGTCTGAAGATCAGCAGCATCACGCCTGATGCGAAATTCGAGAGCGTGCCTTGTAGCGCTAAACCGACCGCCAGACCTGCGGCTCCCAGGACCGCGACCAGCGATGTCGTTTGAATGCCGAACAGTTGCAGAACTGCGATGATGACGACCGCCAGCACCAGGTAGTAGGCCAAGCCGGAGAGGAATGGGATCAGGATTGGGTCGACCTGATTTCGGGCCATTACCCGCTTCACTCCACTGCGTACCCAACCCGCAACCATGCGCCCGATGACCAGCACGAGGGCTGCGCCGACGACCTTGATGCCCCATTGCGTTACCAGTTCGACGGAGAGGTTCACAATCTGTTCTGAATTCACGCTTTACCTCCAATACAGGGAATCTCCCTACAGTCTATTTGCGTTCCTCTTTTCGAGTGGTGCATCTGTAGTGCATCCTACCTTGTAACAGAGTCACGAAAATAAAGCTTTCTTAACTTGCGACGCATCGATGCTTGCCACAGAATGGGCCGCGATGAGCCGGGGTGGGGGCGATCGCCTCCATATTCACTGAGGTTAGCCAATTTGACTGAATCAGCTCCCAAGCACCAGGGCAGAGGCCTTTCTATCGTCCGCAGCGGCGTGATTGTCGTAGCGTGCCTTGTTGCACTCGTGTTGGCGCAGCCGGCCGACGCAGCACGGTTTGCCGACGAAGCAGGTACCCTACGCCTCCCGTCAGAGCGAACCGAATCACCGATTCAGCTCGATGGTGTGCTTGATGAGTCGGCCTGGCAGAAGGCCACCGTTGGTCGCTTGGTACAACAAGAGCCCGTTCCCGGTGGGCCGACGCCCTATGAGACCAAGATTCGGATCTTGATCGATGCCGAGAATATCTACATTGGCTTCCACTGCGTGGATCCGGATCCTTCTCGCATCGCCATTCACACAATGCAGCGCGATGGTCACATGTGGGGAGACGACACGGTTGGTGTGGTTATTGGGCCATTCGGAGATCGGCGCAACGGTTACCTGTTTCGCGTTAACGCAGCCGGAGCCCGCCAGGATGGATTGTTCAGCAGTTCCGGAGGGCACGGTGAACCGCTGGAGTGGGATGGTATCTGGGATGCGCGCGCATACATTGATGATTTTGGCTGGTCTGTGGAGATGGTCATCCCGACCCGAAGCATCCGATTTGATCCCAAGCTCGAAGCATGGGAGCTCAACGCAGAGCGCTCTGTTCCTCGAGACCGAACCATGCTGCGCTGGGCGGATCACTCTCTCGACGCAAGACTGCGTGACCTTCAGAGGTCCGGTCGCCTCGATGGGATGACCGGCCTCAATCAGGGTAAGGGCTTTTCATTCAGCCCGTACGTGCTTGGGCGCTATGAGATTGACCACAAGGAAGATACATCCTCGAATGAGATCGATGGCGGCTTCGATGTCGAATGGAGCCCAAGCCCGGATCTAACGCTGATCGGGACGGTTAATACCGACTTCGCTGAAACCGAGGTCGATGAACGAAGGATAAACCTCAGTCGCTTTCCGCTGTTCTTTCCCGAGAAACGAGCCTTCTTCCTCGAAGGATCGGATCTGTTCAAATTCGGAGGCAATCTCGGACGAGATCTGGTGGCATTTCACTCGCGACGCGTCGGTCTCTACGACGAGGAGATTGTCCCGATTCTGGCGGGTGTGAAAGTTCTGGGCAGGTCGGGTCGATGGAGCTATTCGGCTCTCGACACCATGATGGACGAGAGCGTCGTGTCCGAGAAGGCAAACCTCTTCGCAGGACGAGCTACCTATGACGCGACATCAGAGCTTCGCCTCGGTGTCATCGCGACTGATGGAGAGCCGGAGGGAGTCCGCGATAACACGATGGTCGGTGTGGACGCCGTGTGGCGCACGTCGAAATTTCGTGGTGACAAGAATCTTGGCGCGAGTGCATGGGCCATGTTCAGCCGTGGAGACAGAGAAGAGGACCAGCTAGAAGGCCAAGCCAACGGCTGGGGATTCCAGTTCAGCTACCCAAATGACCTTTGGGATGCCAGCATCAGCTACAAGTGGATTGGCGATGCTCTCGATCCTGGACTTGGTTTTCTTCCTCGCTCAGGAGTTCAGATAATCCGCCCGCGGCTCCAGTATCGTCCGCGCCCGGACATTGACTGGATCAGGCAGTTCCGCTGGGAGTTCTTCGCAGACTACATCATGGACCTTGATGGTCGGGTCGAATCCTGGAGTGCGTTTACCGCTCCGTTCTACATCGTTTCCGAAAGTGGAGATAACTACGAGTTCAACTGGCGACCGACCTTCGATCGTCTCGACGAGCCCTTCGAGATTGTCGATGGAGTCGATATCCCGGTCGGCGAATACCGCTGGGATCGCTTTCGGCTTGAGGTAAAGACATCGTCTCATCGCTGGTGGCGCACGACCGCCAGTGTCTGGTTCGGTACTTTCTATACTGGACATCTGACCCAGGCCAGAGTGTCGGGTTCAGTCAGTAGTTCAAGTGGAAAATGGCGGTTCGACGTCGAGGCATTGAACAACGATGGGGATCTTCCAGAGGGTGACTTTACCCAACGCATGTACCAGTTGAAGACGTATCTTGCCTTCAGTCCAGACCTCGTACTATCACTTTTCGGCCAGTTCGACTCTGAGTCGGAGAATCTGGGATTCAACACCAGATTGCGCTGGACCATCAAGCCGGGCAACGATCTTTTCGTGGTCTGGAATCATGATTGGGAGCGATCGGTCGCCGAAGACCGCCACACGTCGTTTGAGTCGCTCTCCGATCAACTGGTGGTCAAGTTACGCATTACGCTTCGTCGATAACATAGCGCCCCCGGCTGGGGCATAATCATGGGCAGCCTGATCCAAGGAGGATTTGATGCGCTCTTGGTTGATGCTCGCTGCTTCCCTGTTGCTTGCTCCCATCACAGTCCACAGTGAACCGCCGGCGACCATGTCGCCTGTCGATCTGATCAGCACCACCACTCAGCGTGGCGTTCAGTTTTCCTCGGACGGTCGGCAGGTTCTTTTCACTAGGTCCGCCGCAGATTGGCACAAGGATAAGCGGGTCAGTCACATCTGGCGCGTTGGAACGGATGGATCCGGCCTGATCCAGATGACGAATGGTGCAGAAGGTGAGGCTTCGCCGAAGTGGTCTCCTGAGGGCACTCACTTTGCATTCACCTCCACGCGCGGAGGGGAAGAGACGCAGATATGGCTGCAGCCGGCGGCCGGTGGTGAAGCAATGCGGATCTCGGATCACAAGACTTCAGTCGAGGAGATTTGCTTTTCCCCCGATGGCGCCAAGATCTACTTCCTCGCTCACGATTCCGAATCCGAAGAGGAGAAAACCGCCAAGAAGATAGCCAATGGCGCCTACTCCTTCGATCGAGACTTCAAACACAAGCACCTCTGGATGATCGACATTGTTGGCTTCGAGGAGAAGCAGCTGACCGAAGGCGATTTCTCTGTTCTTGAGTACGATATTTCGACCGATGGCCGACAGGTTGTCTACCATGCAGGGCCCACGCCTCTGTACGACAACTTCGACGAGGCCGAACTCTGGGTTCGCGACGTCGAAGGTGGCGAGGCTATTCGCCTCACCGAGAATTCAGTTGCCGAATCCGATGCTCAGTTCTCACCAGATGGCAAGTGGGTGCTTTTCATTGCTGAAGCGGATCGTGACTTCGTTGATTATCATCAGGCGAATCTTTTCATCGTGCCGGCAAAGGGGGGCAAGGCCAAATCTCTCATCTTGAAGTTTGACCACGAAGTCCTCGATGCGCGATGGAGTGCGGATATGTCGGGCATTGTCGTACGCGCGAATGTAGGTGTTCGTGGTCGACTCTACAGGTTGTCGTGGCCAAAAGGGAAGATCGAACCGATTTCCGATCCTGACGAGAATGTGACCAGTTGGAGCCATCTGTCCAGATCGGGGCGGGTCGCATATTTCCGGGTTTCTCCCGATTCCCCGGGTGACATCTGGCTGGCAAAAACAGATCGATGGAAACCTCGCAGGCTGACGACCTTTGGCGAGGTTCTCGGCAGGAAGTTCCAGTTCCCGCGAACTGAAATCGTGCATTGGAAGGGTCGGGACGGTGTTGAGGTCGAGGGAATTCTCTATCATCCAATAGGGGACAACGAAAATCCAGCACCGCTCGTGGTGCAGATTCACGGTGGTCCGGCGTCCTCTTCGACGCTCCGTTTCCCGAGTTGGTCCACCTACGTGCCGACTTTCACCGCTCGTGGTTGGGCAGTGCTGCAGCCCAACTATCGAGGAAGTACCGGTTACGGCGATGACTTTTTACGCGATATGGTCGGCCACTATTTCAATGAGGCGGATGGTGATGTCCTGACCGGGATAGATGCACTCATCGAACAGGGCATCGCTGATCCGGAACGGCTTGCGATCATGGGGTGGAGTGCCGGTGGCCACATGACCAATTGGCTCATTACGCAGACCGATCGTTTCAAAGCGGCCTCATCTGGGGCTGGTGCGTCAAACTGGATTTCGATGTATGGGCAGAGCGATGTGCGTTCGTATCGCACACCGTGGTTTCTAGGAACCCCTTGGCAACCCGATGCACCGCTCGACGTTTACATGGCTCATTCGCCCATCACGCACGTCTCAAAAGCGAAGACTCCGACCCTGATACTGGTTGGCGAAAAGGACCCTCGGGTGCCGATGGCCCAGTCGGTGGAGATGTTCCGTGGGTTGCGTTCTAACGGCGTCGAGACTGAGCTGGTTGTCTTCCCAGATCAGCCGCACGGTCCGCGCAGCCTCAAACACCAGCTCCACAAGATGAACGTCGAGCTGGCCTGGCTAGAGCGGCATGTGTTGGGCAGAGAGTATGAGCACGGGTTACCCCCGGGGGATGAGCAGAAAGAGTGATGAATTGAGAGCCCATAATCTGGCTGTGAGTTTGATCGCTTCGCGAGTCGGGTTGGGTTAAAGCCAGAGAAATCAAGGGTCATCACTTCAATCAACTTGGCAAGCGAATGAAACACTGGGGGATTACAGGAACAAGTCCTGATGACTCAGGTGTTCATTAGTCGCAGGGGTTGTTGTCCGGCGAGATGGCGTGACCATGCTTTGAAGACTTGGACGAGTAAATACCGGTGGGACAGAGGCAGAGGCAGATACAGAGAAAGAGGGCGGTCCGCGTTTGAGAGACCTCACCTATCGATTGACACCGATGGATGCGAGCACTTGCAATGGGCATCGCCATCGTTATCGTCATCGCCATCGAATATGGCGATAGGGTGGTGATATAGCCGCGACCGCGACCGGGTCCGGGACGGCGGCGGCGTCCGCGTCCGGAGTCGCGACAGCGGCCGGAACCGGAATCAGCGTTAGGAGCGCAAAGCGGCGGATGGTCCGGGGCCTCGAAACATGGTCACTCAGGGTTGTTCATGGATGGGATTGAGTAGCCGTTGAGTCAGCCGGAGTCAAGGGCAAGCCGGCGTAGGACGCCGGTCGTTCCGACCCTTGACACCGCCAGCCTCAACAGCTGGTGGGGGAGTCATGAACAACCCGGAGGTGACCATGTACGATTCGCAACCAAACAACCAACTCGAAGCTTACACAGTCGCACTTGAAGCTGCGGCCTCAACCCTGGCGTTAGTGCGAACAGTACCGGCGCCGTTCAAGACGTTGGCGGATCAGTTGATACGAGCAGCCAGCTCAGTCCCTGCCAATCTAGCCGAAGGGCATGGAAGATTCGGACGCGACCGATTCAACCATTGGCGCATTGCCTATGGCTCGGCCAAAGAGGTCGATGTCTTTCTTCATCTGCTTGCAGGATCAGGTTCGATAGACAGCACTAAGGCAGATGCCGTGATTCAGCTTTTTGATCGTGTGCGTGCCATGACCTGGCGTCTCATCCACAAGAAGTGATCGTCGGGAATCGATGAGACTACCGAGGCCGCGGCTCGCCGTCGCGGTCTTCGGCCCCCTGTCCCGGCCACGGTCGCGGTCCCGGACGCGGCCCCGGTCGCCGTTTTCTGTCCCTGTCCCTGAATCCGCCTCTGCCTCTGCGATCCCTCCGCTTCGAAGGAGCGCGTACGACTATGCACTCGTATTGGGCATCGCCATCGTCATCGTCATCGTCATCGCCATCGAATATGGCGCTGGGGATGTGATATTGCCGACTCCGACTCCGACTCCGACTCCGACTCCGAGACCGAGACCGGGGCCGGGCCCGGGGCAGAGGCAGAGTCAGGCAACAGAGACAGATGCAGATCCAGATTCAGAAACAGTCACCGACACTGAAACCGTCACAGCCACAGTTACTGACACTGCCGAATTGGAATCGGGAGAGGGAAGAAAACACGGGCAGCGAGCTACTGACCCTCTTTCTTCGCGCGAACTCCACGGATCATGTTGGCAATCCCGCTAATGGAGGCGAGTAGAGGTAGAGCGATCACCACGACGACGACGATGCCGGCGAGGATTTTAAGCACAATCACGGCTCATTCCTTTCGCTTCTCTTAGCATCAGGGTAGCAGGGAGTTTCGTTGACCAGAGGACTCGGGATCCCTATTCTCGGTCTATCGCTCACGCGGAGATTGGACCACAGCCATGAAATCGACCAACGAGGACCCGGGCGGATCGAAAGGGCTGCGCCGCCAGCTGGGCCTCTTTGACTCGACCATGATCACAGCCGGAATCGTGATTGGATCCGGCATCTTTCTAACCACAGGAATCATGGCCACTCATGTGCCTTCGGCGGTACTGATTATCGCTGCATGGGTCGTGGGTGGTCTCATCACTCTTGCGGGAGCGCTGACGTACGCGGAACTCGGAGCAGCCTTCCCCGAAGCTGGTGGACAGTACGTCTATCTCCGAGAGGCGTACGGGCCTCTTGCCGGCTTCCTCTTCGGTTGGCAACACTTCTTCGTTTACATGAGTGGCGGTATCGCCGGGCTTGGTGTGGTCTTTGCCGACATAGCAGGTTCGCTGATTCCTGCGCTTGCGGCAGATAGGGTGGTGGCTTCCTCCAGCGTGGCTGGATTCGACCTTCGGGTACAAACTGGGCAGCTCGTAGCGATTGGAGTCATCTTGGTTCTTACGGCCCTGAACTACATCGGGGTTCGTGTTGGCTCAAGCATTCAGAACGTGCTCACGGTAATCAAGATTGCCACATTGGTTGCGTTCGGAGTCCTAGGTCTGATCTATGGACGGGGGCTTGAGATTGGTCTCGGCAGTACCGGTGTTGAAGCAGGTGATCACTCGGTGGTTGCGGGCTTCGGCCTCGCACTCATTGCCGTATTCTGGGCCTTTGACGGATGGAACAACGTGACCTTTGTCAGTGGCGAGATCATGAATCCGGGGCGTACGTTGCCGCGGGCCCTGATCATGGGGACGGTTCTGATTACGATCCTCTATGTGCTCGCGAATCTGTTCTATGTCGTGGCCCTGCCAATGTCAGACCTTGTAGGTGAACTCCAGGTGGCCGAGCAAGCAGCACAGGCGTTGTTTGGAACAACGGCCGCTAAACTCGTAGCGATTGCAGTCACACTTTCTGTGCTCGGCGCCCTCAATGGTTCGATACTCTCCGGACCCCGCGTTGCGTTCGCAATGGCTCGGGACGGGCTGTTCTTCAAGCGTCTCGGTAGGGTGCATCCTCGCTTTGAGACACCTGGTCTGGCGATCTTGGCCATGGGACTGTGGTCCGCTGTCCTCGCCCTCAGTGGAACGTTCGAGACAATCATCACGTTCACCATATTTGTTTCGGTTGTATTCTGGATCGCAGCAGCAGCGGCTGTTTTCACTCTGCGGCGAACTCGTCCCGATTTGCCTCGACCGTACCGAACCTGGGGTTATCCGATTGTTCCGGCACTTTTTGTACTGGCATCGGTTGGAATCCTCATAAACACGCTCCTTGAGCAACCTCGAGAGGCTCTTGCCGGACTTGGAGTGACCTTGGTTGGGCTTCCCTGCTACCTTGTATGGCGAAAGAGAAATCAGAAACGCCATGTGGAGTGATGAGAATCACGCGTCAGACTGGCCTATGATGGAGAATGGCTCTTGAGGCACTGAAACAGAGGAGTTGATGATGCGTAGGACCTCACAGGCATGATTACCTTCGCACCGCCCTCACGCGAGCAGTTCTATCGAACTCACTGTGCTGCATTCGCTGACTACCACCTCGACATGAGCTACATGACCGAGGAACGCATCTGGAAACGGTTCCAGAAGAACGCTGTCGATTTCGAGCGTTCAATAGGCGCATACGATGGTGAGCGCATGGTTGGGTTCACGATGATCGGTGTCGATCGGTGGCAGGGGAAGTTGGCAGCGTTTGATGCCGCGACTGGGATAATCCCGGAGTATCGCGGACAAGGTCTGGCGCGGGCGATGTTTGACCATGCGGTGCCGGGGTTGCGCGATGTTGGTGTGCAGAAGTTCTTGCTTGAAGTGCTGCAACCGAACAAGGCCGCCATTCGAGCGTATGAGAAGGCCGGATTCTCGATTCAACGGGAGTTTGCCTGTTTTGATGTCACTCTTGATCAGCTCGACCCGAACTTGGGAGTGAACTGCGATCTCGGAATTCTGCCGGTTGCCGTCGACAAAGTGATGGACTTCCAATCACAAGTCGCTTGGGCACCGTCCTGGGAAAACAGTTTTGCCGCGATGAGTCGGATTCAGGACGACCTCATCTGTCTAGGAGCTTTTGAAGGTCAGCGGTGTGTGGGCGTTGTGGCGTACTACACGGTGCTGAATTGGATCATGACCGTTGTCGTGAGTCCTGGGTATCGTCGACGAGGAGTAGCGTCGAAGTTGCTCGGGAGCCTGTTGACGAACATCTGCGACCAGCAGACGGTGACCAAGCTCAACAATGTAGACGCGTCGGATACCACCATGATCACGGCCCTGGAGAAGGCAGGCTTCCGAAGAGTCGTCGATCAGTTTGAGATGGAGCTGGTGCTCTAAGCGCGTTACTTCAGGTCTCAGAGACAGAAACAGAGACAGAGGGTGTCTCGCGTCTCAGAGACAATACCTATCGAATGAAACTGATGGATGCGAGCACCTGCGATGGGCATCGCCTTCGTCATCGCCATCGTCATCGAATATGGCATAGGGTGGTGATATAGCCGAGACCGAGACCGAGACCGAGACCGGGCCCGGGTCCGGGACAGCGGCGGTGTCCGCGTCAGCGGCAGGGGCAGCGACAGCGACAGGATCAGGGGGTAGCGCCAGATTCAGGGGCAGGAGCAGCGGCAGGAGCCAGGGTCGGCGACGAGTCAGCGGAGTGCGGTGCAACATGTCCACTCCGTGTCGTTCATTGTTGCAAGTAGCCGGTGAGCCGCCCAGTGTCAAGGCAAGCCAGAGGTCGCGTCGCGATCCTTGACACTGGCCGACACACCGACTGTGGGGGGATGTATGAACGACACGGAGGTGAACATGCATCAATCGCTCTCACACAATGGCCTGATCGCAAACACCAAGGCACTCGAAGCTGCAGACATCACGATCGCCCTAGTCAGGCGAGTCCCGGCGCCGCTGAAGCATCTCGCCGATCAAGCGCTCCGAGCGGCGACATCGGTTCCAGCCAACCTCACCGAGGGGCACGGTCGTTTCGGACGCGATCGACTGAACCACTGGCGCATCGCCTACGGTTCCGCTAAGGAAGTTGATGTCTTTCTACATATGCTGGTGAACGCCGGTGCCATCGACCGCGAGCAGTCCGATCGTGCTCGGGAACTCTTTGACGAAGTCCGTGCCATGACCTGGCGTCTCATCCACAAGAAGTGATCGTCGGGAATCGATCCACCCACCGAGGCCGCGGCTCGCCGTCGCGGTTTCCGGTTCCGGACGCCGTCCCGGCCCCGGTCGCCGTTTTCTGTCCCTGTCCCAGCCTCTGCCTCTGTGTTCCCTCCGCTTCGAAGGAGAGCGCACGACTTAGCACTCCCCATCGCCCTCGTCATCGTCATCGCCATCGAATATGGCGCTTGGGATGTGATAGTGCCGCGACTGCGACCGTGACCGCGACCGAGACCGATACCGGGTCCGGGTCCGGGTCCGGGTCCGGGTCCGGGACTGGGGCAGGAACGGGGACAGGGAACAGAGGCAGTGACAGATTCAGATGCAGGAGACAGAATCAGATTCAGCAACAGAGACAGATTTAGTTTCAGGGATCAGCTTCAGAAGCAGTGACAGCGTTTGATGCTGTCTCCGAGATCTGAGACTGTCTCTGCCTCTGTTAGCGATCCCTACTCGCCCGAGAGAAACACCTCGGTTGAAACGACCTTGGCATATGTTCGTTGCAGAGTCGCCAGTGTCGATGCGTGAACGTCGGCCGCGGCGACTTTGGTGTCCTCGAACTCAAGGTCTCTTGTTGCGCAGGCGTCTCCGATGACGGTGACTTTGAAGCCCAAGTCGTGCGCAGCTCGGGTGGCGGCCTCGAGGCACATGTGGGTTTGCATTCCCAGTATGACGAGGTTGGTGACCTTGCTTTCCTTCAGGTAAGCAAGCATGTCAGTGCCGTTGAAACAGCTCACTTCGGTCTTGGTGAAGACCTTCTCTCCCTCGATCGGCGCTACATGCTCGTGAATCTCGAATCCTTGAGATGATTTGTGGCGAACGTGCACCACGAGATCGCCTTGGTCTCGGAAAGCAGCCAGTACCTTGGATGCATTCAGGCTTGCTTTTTCCGGCTCCACAAGCGCAGCCGCACCTCCGGGGTAGTAGAAGAGTTGCACGTCGATGATCACCAGAGCTGACCGAGACGCTTCCTCCGGATCAGTGCAAGTTGAGAAAGATGTCGCGAGTAGGACGACGATCAGGGCTGCTGCGATTCTCAAACGATCCATGTGTTCCTCCGATGTCCGAGCAACAGCTGCAATCAGTTCAGCCTCGAATTGATTCCTTCCGGTATCTCTGTCAAGCGTACCACCGGGTATGGGTTGAAGCTGCGACGCCACTGCGGGACAACCCAACTCGAGAAGAACCCCCATCGCAGCAGGGAATCGGGGCTGCTTGGTTCTAGCAGCACGGGAATCAGGCGTGCGAGTGGTTGACGCAAACTGACGACGACTGATCCGGCTTCCAAGGTCATCTCACGATTCTCGTAACTGCCTTCGATTTCAAGTGGTACATGACCCTGTGATGGACGCTGTACGGGCTCGAGTTTTTCGATCTGAAATTGTTCGACCGAGACCACCACAGGTGCGTCGAGTCGATCCATCACAATGCCGTGGGCCTCAAGTTTGCCGATCACGTTCTTGTGCACCGGAGGTATCACATAGGCCTCAGGCAGCGCCATCGAAGCAGTCGGAACGGTGCGATTGAAGTAAGGGACTGTGTAGTCCTTGAGGCGATCCGTAGGGACGACGCGTACTCCGTTGTACCAGGGCGGATAGCGGTGGAGTTCGCTCTCCGGAATCTTTTCTACATTGAACTCATAGCTTTTAATCGTGATGTCGTGCAGATTCTCGACATCAAACTCCGTCACCCAGCCCTTTTCGCGCAGCCCTTCTCGAGTACGCACGGACTCAGCGTGCAGGAGTTTTTCCATCTCGGTGATGTTCTTGTGAGTGAACTCGAGGATCGACCGGACGAAGGCGTGCGACGCCAGGACACGGGTCTTGAAGTCGGCATGGGAGTAGTTTTCGTCGAGCACGGTGAAGATGTTGCGCAA
>JAAESQ010001521.1 GCA_024229275.1 bacterium
AAAAGAGGGGATAACGACAACGAACGCGATAATAAAAAAATCCTCTCCGACCTCATGAAGCTCCGCGTGGAACGCGCAAATCTCCTCGGTTATAAGACATACGCCGATTATGTTCTGGAAAACCGGATGTCTGGGAATCCACAGAATGTTTATGAACTGCTGAATCAGCTGTGGGATGCTTCTCTACCAGTGGCCAAGCAGGAAGTCGCGCAGATGCAGGCGATCATCGATCGTGAAGGTGGCGGTTTCAAGCTTGCCTCGTGGGACTGGTGGTATTACTCCGAAAAACTGAGGAAAGAAAAGTACGACCTCGACGACAACGAACTCCGCCCGTATTTCAAGCTTGAAAACGTCCGCGACGGAGCGTTCCACGTTGCAAACCAGCTGTACGGCCTGACCTTCGAAGAGCTCGAAGGCATGCCGAAACCACACCCCGACGCTCAGGTCTTTCGGGTCAAAGAATCCGACGGATCGCATTGCACCGTGATGTATATGGACTTCCACCCGCGCGAAAGCAAACGGGGCGGCGCCTGGTGCGGCCGGTTCCGTGGCCAGAGCAAGGCCAGCGGTACAGAGATCGACCCAATCATCAATCTCGTGTGCAACTTCACTTCACCAAGTGGCGACACTCCCGCGTTGTTGAGTATTGACGAAGTTCGAACCCTCTTCCACGAGTTCGGTCATGCACTGGACGGCATGCTCGCAGACGTGACGTACAAGACCGGCTTCCGAACCGCCGACTTCTCCGAGCTACCAAGCCAGATCATGGAACACTGGTCGACACATCCGGAAGTGATGAAGCACTACGCGAAGCACTATGAGACCGGAGAGATCATCCCAGACGAACTCATTACGAAGATCGAGAACAGCCAGTACTTCAACCAGGGCTTCATCACCGTCGAGTATCTCGCTGCGAGCCTGCTCGACATGGAGTACCACACTCTTGACCAGCCCTTCGATGGTGATGTCGATGCGTTTGAAGACGTCTACTTCGGCGAAATCGGCCTCATCTCGGAGATCGAGCCTCGCTACCACAGCACATACTTCTCCCACATCATGGGCGGATATTCTGCTGGCTACTACGGCTATATCTGGTCGGGCGTGCTCGACAACGACGCCTTCGAGGCTTTCAACGAGACAAGTCTATATGATCAAGAAACCGCACAGCGCTTCCGTGAAACGATCCTGGAAGTCAACGGGACTCAAGACTACATGGAGATGTTCAAGAACTTCCGTGGTCGCGAACCCATAGTTGAGCCGCTGCTCAAGAGCCGCGGGCTGCAGTAAGACGCACGAACCAACAACAAACTACTTCGCCCGGGGGTGTTTCATCCCCGGGCGTTTTTGCTATTTGGGACCTGGCTTGGCTCGGCCTCTGAGTCTGATCTCAGCCTCTGCATCTGGATCTGTCCTCTGACCCTGAATCTGTATCTGCCTCCGTATTCTGAGTCTCTTGCCACCACCGCTGCGCCATATTCGATGACGAGGGTGATCGGGCGTGCCAGTTTGGAGCGCGCTCATTCGAAGTGGAGGAAACGCAGAGACAGAGTCAGAAGACAGAGGCAGCGTCAGATGGCAGATTCAGAATCAGAGACAGCGGCAGCAGCAGAAAACGGGGACAGCAGACAGGGACCGAGGCCGCGTCCGAGACC
>JAAESQ010001522.1 GCA_024229275.1 bacterium
GAGTCACCGCAAGTCCCTGATTTAGTTGGTGAGCCGCGAAGGACTCGAACCTTCAACCTACGGATTAAGAGTCGTGCTCAAGTGAAGACCAACCGAGACTAACCGACACGAAAGACTCGAACAAGCGGTGGCAATCGTCTAAGTTGTTTCGTGGCTCCGGGGTAGTTTTGGCACCAAGTGCGGGCGTGCCACTAGGTGCTCGCCGGGCTGAGTGCCGTCCGCTCGCTCGCCAAGTTAGACCGCTCCTACCGATTCAGATGATACTGAACGTCTGCTTTCGGCCAATAGCGGACAATTCAACGTTGAATTATGAATGTCTGCTTTGCGGTCTATGAGCTTACCGCCGACTAGGGTTTCTGGGGAAGCCTCGTTTCGGTCAGCCAGGACGGTCTTTGCGCCTTGCTCGGCTCGCCCGTACTCATGTCCAATCCTTCCGGAAGCTTTGGTGGCGGCGCGGGCCAGGCGAGCAGGTCGGCCTTGGTTTGCCTAACAACGATGTAGTCAGACGTGACGTTGATTGTCGTCAGGTCTTGCATCAGCAGCACAGGACCGTCGTAGGTCGTTCTCCAGCGCTGGAAGAGCGGGTCGATCAAATCGTCGTCCAGCGTGAAGTGCATCCCCACGCCTAGTCGGGGCTTGGCGATAGTGTACACGCGACCCAGTTCCGCCGGGGTGGTGTGCTCTTCCATGACGCCATAGGCAGATTGAATCGGCATGTGGTTATAGTGGGCGAACTCCTCGGCGGACGGAAAAATCTCATGGATGAATACGTCAGCACCCTTGCCCTGCTCGGCTTCGAACGTGCTCGGCTGACTGTCGGCGGTGTAAACAAAAGTAAGTCCATTCCGCTCCAGCCGGTAGGCCATTGACCCGGCGAGCGCATGAATTACCGGGAAGGCATAAATCTTGACGTCGTTCTCGTCGTAGGCAAGCAGGCGCGGCTGCTCGGGGCTGAACTTGCTGATGTCAACTTCGTGAGGAACGATCGTCATCCCACCCCTCGGAAGGATGCTCTGCTTGTTCTGGATGTGCCACTCAGCCGCCTCCGTGATATTTCGCGCGAACGATGTAATACCCAGCTCCGGCGTATA
>JAAESQ010001523.1 GCA_024229275.1 bacterium
CTCATGAGTTTGATCGATACCGGAAGCGTGCTCCGATCCACCGGATCGCAGAGGTTCCGACTTGTCGCTGTGGTCGAGAGTACACAGGGACCGTTGGCCTTGGCCGTCGATCGAGTCATCGGGCTCAGAGACATCTTCACCGACGAAATCGCCGAGACTCTGCAGTCCCGATCCGGAGACGAAGACCGCCCCATAAAGGCAACAACCAAAGACCTCGTGAGCCTTCTCGACGTGGATCTCCTCGCGTCGAGTGGCGAAACAACGCTCGGGCAGTTGACAGACACCGCAAGGACCCAGTCGCTTGAACCGGACGGTGTCTCTCAACCCCTGTCGGCCCCAGCTCAGCAGGACAAGGAGTGAGCCATGAACCCGTACCTGATGTTTGCAATCGTCGCCGTGCCAACCACGATTCTCGTCATGCTTGGGGCGTACCTTTGGTTCAGAAAGGGACTGGGAGCCCGCATCTTCAACTTCTTTTGTCCTCTGTTGGCGTTTTCGGTCGGCGTCGGCTGGTGTGCGGCTCTCGAGCCTACCTGGACACGTCTGCTGATTGCTGCAGCTGTCGAGGTTGCTGTTGCAGTCCCCGCTCTGATCATGTTCTTCAAGACCGTCGTGACTCGTCTCGAAAACCAGACCGGTGCCATGGCCAGCAGCATTTCACAGATCGCAGCGACGGCGAGCGAACAGGCTGCGACCGCAACCGAGCAAGCATCGACGGTCGCACAGGTCGGAACGACGGTCGACGAGATCTCTCAGACATCGAGCGCAGCCCTGTCCTCAGCTCAGAAAGTACTCAGCGTCGCCACCGAGGCCGCTGACAAAGGACGGAAGGGTGTTCAGGCCGTAGCGGATACGCTGCGAGTCATGGAGCGCATCGGCGAAGTCGTCGAG
>JAAESQ010001524.1 GCA_024229275.1 bacterium
GGGATTTCTCCGTCCAATTGTCAATGGGATCTGTCGGTGACTGCTACGACAACGCGCTCTGCGAGAGCTTCTTCGCTTCACTAGAATGTGAACTCATTGACCGAACTACCTTCCACAATCGCCGCGAAGCACGCAACGCAGTCTTCCACTGGATCGAAGCCTGGTACAACCTCAACAGAAGACACTCCAGCATCGGCAGAGTGTCGCCTGCCAACTTCGAAAGGAGAAATCTATACAAGCACGACACCGGAAACGCTAACCTGTCCGGATTACCGGGGTAACTCCAGCCGGAAACGATTGCGTCTGCATTTTCCTTAGTCAAGTCCCGTCCTAGACGCCTTCATATTCGCAGATCACCCCATCCTCATCGTCATCGCTATCGTCATCGTCATCGTATGTTCACGGGCTCCGCCACACGATGACGATGAGGATGACGAGGGTAGTTGCGAGTGCTCAGTCCGGGGATCTCCTTCGAAGCAGACAGCTCCCAATCCTCGGCACCCACTACGGATGGCATCTACCTCTGTATCTGGTTCTGTTTCTGGAACCTGAATCTGACTCTGATTTCTGAGTCTGTCTCGGTCACAGTCTCAGTTTCGGGGATTGTTTCTGTCGCTGGCACTGTCACCGAGTGGCTCCACCTGATTGTGGCGTAGGCGTCTCGCCTGCGCACTGATTCTGGGAACGACTCCACGCGGGCGAGACGCCCGCGCCACAAGGGGCCTTCCAAATGGGATACTCCCTGCTTAACTTCGATGTGCTTCTTTGAAGCGTGAAGTTGCCCAGAGGCAGAGACAGGGACAGATGCCAGATACAGAATCAGAGGCAGCGGCAGAAAACAGGGGCAGGAGACCGGGACCGGGGCGGGGACCGAAGACCGCGACGGCGAGCCGCGGCCTCGGTGGTTGGACGGATCCCCGACGATCACTTCTTGTGGATAAGACGCCAGGTCATGGCACGGACACGATCAAAGAGCTGAATCGCTGCATCGGCTTCGGCTTTGTCGATTGATCCTGAGCCAACAAGCAAATGAAGGAAGGCATCTACCTCTTTCGCGGAACCATAGGCAATGCGCCAGTGATTAAATCTATCGCGTCCGAATCTTCCATGCCCCTCGGCGAGATTGGCTGGCACTGAGCTGGCTGCTCGTATCAGCTGGTCCGCGCGCGTCTTGAACGGAGCTGGCACTCTTCGCACGAGTTCTAGGGTTGAGGTCGCAGCTTCGAGCGCGACAGTGTAAGCGTCGAGATGGTTACTTGGTTGCGAGTCAAACATGGTCACCTCCGGGTTGTTCATGACTCCCCCACCAGCCGGTGAGGCAGACGGTGTCAAGGGTCGGAAC
>JAAESQ010001525.1 GCA_024229275.1 bacterium
GGCACCGAGACGGCAAACAACGTCTACTGGTTGGAGGTGGATGGCTTTCGCTTCCTCCATGAAGGGGATGCCGACAGCGCACCGGGCACTCTACGAGATCTTGATCTACCTGAAGGGAGGGTGGATCTGGCCTTTCTGCACGACTGGTATGTCTTTTCGGAGGATGGGCGAAGCATCCTGACCGATCTGCTCAGGCCGCAGGCGGTGGTGCTCACGCACCTGAGATGGTCAGTGGTGAAAGAGAAGAGGGAGCGACTTGCCGCTATGGACCCCGAAGTCACAGCGAAGCTGCCTCCAGTCACGGTGTTTGCCGGCGAGACCGCCCGGGCTCGCTTCAGTGCGGCTCGAAGAGGACGATGACGAGGAGGGTGGGGGAATGATGAATGATGAATGCGGAAAGATGAAAGGTGGATACGCTTAGCTCGTGGTCGCTGGCTTCGAATGAGCGCGCATGCTGAGCACTCGCAACTGCCCTCGTCATCGTCATCCTCATCGTCATCGGAAGGGATAGGCGCGAGAGGAAAACGATGAGGATGACGATGACGATGAGGATGAGGATGAGCCACGCGATGCTGTTCAGCCTCCTAGCCTCCTAGCCTCCTAGCCTCCTAGCGACCCTTTTAGGGTCTTTATCCCATCGACGATCCTGCACGTGTGAACGGCGAAGGCGTCGGCGTAGGCCGGATGAGCCCTGGGATAGCCGGTGCGCACGGCTGCTTCAAGGTTCTCAACGCTGTCGGCACGAACCAAGGCGCCGGCCGCACCTTTGTCGCCTCCTCCGAGCATGCGTTCTCCAAGTACGCCAGGAACGGTCCGCGCGATGTCGCACATGGATTCGAGTTCGGGACCGGAGATTCGATAGTCGTCCCGCAGTCCGATGCCGTCTTCGCGGAACAGGCGCCCGACGGTCACCACATCTCCGGATTTCCAAGCCTTGAGCATCGACGAAAATCGCTGCTGAGCGTGGTAGATGTACCGCAGGCGAGAGCAGTGGTTGGGATGAGATTCCCTGAAGGTGTCGATGATTCTGTCGTACAGCTTCTGCGACCTCACGTCAGCGAGGCATGAAAGACCGAACTCTGGTCCAAGCATCGCGGCGAACTCGTCACACTCAATGCGGCGGATGCGATAGGTCGACTTCTCGAGGCCGGGGCGCACGGTGCCAGTGTCCAGTCCGACGATGCGAAAGTCGATGGCGTCGGTTCCGAGCGGTACGTAGCTTATGGAGCCGTCTAGGGGATTGTAATGGGTGCCCATGCCTTGCTTGGCGAAGAGGATCATGATCTGGTCAAGCAGGCCACACGGCGATCCGATGTAATCGTTCTCGACCGCCTGGGCGAGCTTTGCAATGCGCATAGGTTCTGCTATCTCGATCCCATTGGCATCCAGTAGAGACAGGATGAGGTTCAAGGTAAGGGACGCCGAGCGGGACATCCCTCCGCCTGGAATATTGCCGTACAGGACGATGTCGGCGCCCTTTGAGAGGGGTATGCCTTCACGTCTGAGGATGTGATCGACGCCGAACGGGAAACGTGCCCAAGTGTCGGCAATCGCGGAACTCTGTGGCGGAGGAACCTCGCCCGTTTTGAAGGACACGATCCTTTCGCTGGGGAAGTTGCCGCTGAACAGCCGCACAAGGCCAGATTCATTCGGCTTGAACGCGAGCCAGATGAAGCGGTCGGTACCAACTCCGAAGAGTTCGGTCCCGTTGTAGTCGCCGTGCTCGACTCCGAGGCAGAATCGAGACGATGAACGCCGCACGCTGCCGCCAGCAATGTCCAGCCCGGAATCTGCCGCTAGCTGTTGCAGCTTGGCGATGGCGCGTTGGTCGTCCTTCACGGCGAGAGTCTCCAGTTTCCTACCAGAAAATCACGTAGAGAGTCAGCGTCAAGAGGACCACTACGGCGCCAAAAATCTTGGTCTTGGGATCTGTTCGCATGTCCATATTCTCGTTGACCGGAAGAGTGACCGGCTGCGGCAGTGGTTTGAGCAGGGTCATGAGTGTCAGCACTGCCAGGATGACGAAGAAGCAAATAGCCATGCGATTCAGAAAGGCGATGTTCGGAGCAAACACCTTGAGCCCACCGTAGAGAATCGGGTTGAGGATCAGACCGACGGTGCCACAGGCGCGCGGCGCACGGTGGACCAGGACTCCGAAGAGGAAGATCGTCAGTATGCCGGGACTGATGAAACCCTGGAACTCCTGAATGAAGGTGAAGATACCGCCGAATTGAGGGTTGTCCAATCTCGGCGCGATCAGCATGGCAATGAAGACAAAGGCGACCACGCAAACCCGACCAACCGAAACGAGTTCGAACTGCGACGGTTCTTTTTTGACCTTGCGGTAAATGTCCATGGCGAAGATCGTCGAGGATGAGTTCAGCATCGAGGCCAGCGAACTGACAACGGCGCCAAAGATCGCAGCGAGTACGAAGCCTTTGAGGCCAAAACCTGCCGGTAGCAGATTTTTTATCAAGATCGGGAAGGCAGCGTCGTAGTCGCGCAGTACCAGCTCATGGATCGCACTTGACGTGGCAGCGTCACGTGCCTGGTCCAGCACTAAAGTGTTGGCCTTGAGGATGTGCAGTGGGTCAACTACGGGTGAGACGCTCGTGAGTCCCAACTTCGATTCGTTGTGGCTCAGGATGCGTAGGGCATCGTCAGTGTGACCAGTAGCGAACGTCTCGCTGAAACGAAAGACTGTGATAGCGGTCGGTGGATTTGTCCTGGACGCTTCAAGTCGCTTGTTGATGGCTCTGATGTCGTTGACAAAGAGTGCGTCGCTGGGATCCGGTTTGACCTCATCGGAGAGTTCCGAGTACAGATCCGGCGCAAAAGTAGCAATCGCCTTGGCATTCTTGACCACGGCGGCCATTTCCAAATCAGAGGTGAAAAGGTTGTAGGCGAGAATGCCGGGGATCACCACTACAAACGGGATCAAAAGCTTGAGAAACGCCGCAAAGACAACGCCGCGCTGGCCCTCTGCGAGGGACTTTGATCCCAGTGTTCGCTGGGTGATGTATTGGTTGAGACCCCAGTAGAAGAAATTCGGGATCCAGAGACCGAGCAATAGGGCCGTCCACGGAATCTCGGGATCGTTGGCCGGGCGCACCATGTGCATTTTACCGGCCTCCCAATCGCCGGCATTGAGCAGTTGCAGGCGCTCAATCGCGCCGGCATCAGCCAACTGGGTAACTTCCACGGGTGTTGTTGCAGTCGCAGCCAGAGCGGCAGGATCGGCGTTCCCGAGAAGATTCATTGCTAGATAGGCGATGATCGCACCACCGATGATCAAGGCCGTGCCTTGAATGAGATCTGCCCAGGCGCAGGCTTTGAGCCCCCCGGCGAAGACGTAGACTGCAGCTAAACACCCAATGATCCAGCAGCCGACGGTGATGCTACCCAGATCTAGGCCGAGGAGAGACTGCCCCTGGAAGTTGACTGTAATGACCTTGGCGCCCGAGTAGATGACCGATGCCGTCGGTACGCCGAC
>JAAESQ010001526.1 GCA_024229275.1 bacterium
ACGGTCCCGGTCGCTGAAAACTGATGCTGCAGCCGCCGCGGATTGCTGCCCCTGCCGCTGGTTGCTGCAGCCGCCTCTGATTACTGCTGCTACGTTCTCCCTACAACAGATCCGTTCGGCCCTGTTTCCTCAATTCGGCGACGACGTCTTTGACGCGTTGAGCTTGCTCGATCGGGACCACCAGCACAGCGTCTTGGGTTGCTACTACAATCAGATTTGAGGTACCAACGATGGCCACAGTTGGGCCCTCGCTGACGACAACGTTGTCATCAGCATCGACGGTGACGCATGGGCCGTTGGTGAAATTACCTGAAGGATCACTAGGCAGAACGTCACGGAGTGCAGGCCATGATCCAACGTCGGACCATGGAAAGTCGACGGGTATTGTCCAAGTTGAGAGCGCCCCTTCCATGACACCGTAGTCAACGGATGTGCGCGGCAGCTTGGGATATATCCGGGTCAGTGCTTCGTCTTCAGCAGGCGTACCAAGGCTTGGAATGAGGCGGTCGATACCCTCGGCCAGCACAGGCAGTTGGCGACGAACTTCCTCGAGGAGATCGGCGGCCCGCCAGGCGAACATGCCGGAGTTCCATAGGTGTTTCCCGTCCGTGACCAGATGAGTTGCGGCCTCGGAATCTGGCTTTTCGATGAAGCGTTTGAGGCGATGAACGGCCCAGCCTGAAGTGGTGCCTTGATCGGGCCCCAACTCGAGGTAACCGTAACCAGTTTCAGGACGCTCGGGTTTGATTCCAAAAGTCAGCAAACCTCCGTGCTCGGTGACATGGTCAAGACCGGCGTTCATGGCCGCGCGGTAGCGATCCAATTCGCCGATGACATGGTCCGCGGGAAGCACCAGACACGTGGCATCGGGGTCGTCCTTTGCCAGTCGCGCTGCGGCTAGGGCAACGCACGCTGCGGTGTCGCGTCTGCAAGGCTCCGCCAACACATTCGATGTAGCAAGCTCCGGGATCATTTGCTGTGTGGCAAGGGTGTGCCGTGCGCTGGTAGCGATCCAGATGCGCTCCGGTGGAATGATCTCCGCAACACGATCGAAGGTCACACGGAGTAGTGGCGCGTGGTCCGCAAGGGACAGGAATTGCTTGGGCTTATTCTCGCGGGAAGCAGGCCAGAATCGGGTGCCCGACCCGCCCGCTATGATGATTGCGTGTCGCATGCAGTCCTCCGTCGCAGATGGAAAGTATCAGCCGGCGTCCGCACGATCAATCAGCGAGACACCGCCCAGGAGGTCGAAAACGTCCTCAAGAGATGTGATTGTCGTCATTTGATCGTTGGCGAACTCCGCCTTCCGATCAATCAGCGCCGCTTCAAGACCGGCCGATTGAGCTCCAAAGTAGTCTTCTCTCGGTGAGTCGCCGATGTGCAGCGTCTCACTGGCACGAGTGCCGAGACGCTCTAGTGCTCGATCGAAGATCTGTCGCGCAGGTTTTTCCACACCCTCGATCGAAGAAACCAGAACCGCATCGACGCGTAAAGTGATTTGAAGGTCATCCAGGATTTTGGGGAGACGATGATCCCAGTTCGACACGATTGCAGTCGAATACCCCATCGCACGCAGGCGGTCGAGGACTTTCAGCGCCTCAGGGTATGTCTTCCAAACGTCGGGACGGGAGAATGCGGCATACAAGTCGTCAAGAAGGGCATCGGGGGATGCGTCGTGTTCGAGAAGCCTCAAAACCTCCCGCAGGAACGCCGCCCACCATGCGCGCTCACCGCCGGGCTGGGACGAGTAGCGATCAACTCCCGGGCTGGTTCTCCGCTGCATCTCGGCCCATGCGTGGGAAAAGACCGGTTCGACTGCATCTGCCGTGACTGTGCGACCGAATCGGCTCAGAGAAGTGGCATAGATTTCCGCCGGGGAAGGATCGCAGTACAAAAGTGTGTTTCCAGCATCGAAGGTCACGCTGTTGATCTGAACCGTTGTCATGAGAGAGATATTAACCTGAATCAACAAGCACATCTGGATTCGAGATGGCGCCTCCTGCGATTCTGGCAGCAGGATGGATCTGCCATACTCCATGAGCGCAGCAAGGACGCGATATAGGTGAAACCAAGGTCAACCGTACTGTTCAGTCTTATCCTCTTGTTGGCTCTGCCCCTCTGGGCGGAGTCAGTACCGGATCGCAAGGATCGTCATCTCGAAAAGGCGATTTCGGGTGGTCTTGCACCGACGGATTTTCATCATTTGTTTCTGGCATTCGCATGGCGCAATACCGAACCCGATTGGAAAGCTGTTGATGCCAACATCCGGCGGCTTGAGTTGGTGACGGCCGATCCGCTGATGGTCGATGAACTCCGCCTCATCCGCTCGCGCATGGCAGTGGCTGAGGGTAGACCTACGGCAGCTCGGGATGGATTTCGGGCGATGGGTGGCCTGCAGCGATGGTGGGCAACAGATTCGATTGATCTTCCCGAACTCGAGGACTTCGATGAGCAGGCGATGCTTCCTGGACCAGACACCGAATGGCGTGCGGTTCCCGGAACTGACACTACCGGATGGGTCAGGCTTGAGGGGATCGAATGGCCTGTTCATCGAAGACTGGTTTACCTCGCAACCACGGCGCACAGCGACAAGGAACAACCAGCTGCGCTGCGTCTCGGCGCGGCAGAGGCAGCGCGTGCGTGGGTGAATGGGGTTCAGGTTTTGTCGACGGACTTTCCGCTGGACCGAGCGCCGGATCAGGCGGCAGGTGGAGCTTGGTTGCGACAGGGTGCAAACGCGATTGTTGTCGCAGTTGCCACGGAGACGAGTGATTGGTGGCTGAGGGCGAGGTTGACAGCCGTTGATGGATCGACGCTAGCAGGAGTGACGGAGATCGACGCAGTACCCGCCAGGTTTGCAGCGGGTGAAAAAGCTGCTCCTGAGGTTCGAACGGTCGAAAGTGCGATTCGAACGGCGATAGAAGGTGGCGATCAGGATGCTCGGCTTGCGCTTGCGGCCTATCTGGTTGATCGCAGACCGTTTCCAAGGAGCAGCGGAGTCGCACAAGAAGCCTGCCGCCGTGCTCGTGCGGTCGATCCGGCAGCTGCGCGCCTACTCGAGTGGTTGGTGACAACCGAACCCAAGCAACGCCGACAACTCCTTGAGGAAGTTCGGAGTCTCGATGATTCCTTGACGCCAGCGAGGATAGGACTTGCTCAGTGGTACAACGAGCGAGGACTCGACCAGGAGGCGTATGGTGTTCTGGAGGGTGCCGACGATCCTTGGTCGACTGCAATTCGACTCGACATTGATTTCGAACGCTGGGGAGCGTTGGTGCTGCACGACATGGCGGCACTTTCGAGGGAGCATCCTCGCGCAGTTGAAACGGGTGTCATTGTGGCCAGGCGGGCGGTCGACGCGCGCTGGTGGCCGCTCGCTCGAGAGATTCTAGCTCGTCTCGAAGAGCTGACGCCGGGCATTGCAGGTGTAACCGAGATCAGGGAGCGACTGGCCCAGGAATGCGGCGATGTGGCCGAATTGAGAGTTCTGTTGAGGTCGGCGCTTGATGAGGACCCTAATCGACCTGGCCTACGCGTGCGCGTGGCTCGAGCCGCTCTTGCCGAGGGTGAGGCAGCAGACGCTCTACGAGTGCTGCAAGACGGCTTGACTCGATGCCCGCGGCATCCTGATCTTTTGCTCGAATTGGCTGGTGTGCAGCATCTGCGGGGGGATGATGAATCGGCAATGGTGTTGACGCGCCGTTTGCTTGAAGCTCGTCCGCAGGACCGCCAGGCGCAACGCTTACTCGAACTTCTCGGAGGCGAGGCAGAAGACAGATCGTGGCTTCGCCAACCGGAACAGTTGTGGCAGTTGGCTGAGAAAATCCAAGACTCGACGACACCCGCCGTAGCCGTCGTGGAACACACTGAGATTCGTTTCTTACCGGGCAATTCGACGGAGGAGCGGGTACAAAGAGCAATTCTGATCAACGTG
>JAAESQ010001527.1 GCA_024229275.1 bacterium
GCCGCTTGCGGCTTAGCGGTTTCTCGCACGACCCTGCGAAGCCTCAAGCGGCAGCGGTTGGTCGAGAAAGTGTTGCCCTAGCGAGGCAAAACGGGTGGGTTCAGGGGTCAGGATATCGGGGAAACAAGGAATCCCGCCGGGCGAGCGGGCTGTTGATTTTATGCACAGCCGACGTGGGATGATTTTGGCGACGCCGAAACACGCCGTGTTTCTATCGTGGCCGACTTACAACACTCACAAGCAAACGCTCGCGAACGCCTGATATCCTCGTTTTGCGCGCAGGGGCTTGCCCAGTCCCCTCAATCCACCAAGGCCGCGGCCGGTTCGTTGAGCTTCGCACACAATCCGCCCCATAATCTTGCCAACTTGTTCAAATTGAAGGCCGTACAGCCCCAGAGCCATTCTTGCCGAGCCCCGTCGTGACCTCGCAATAGAAACCGACGTAGCCCTTGCGCTGCTTTCAACACCGCGAACTGCGTTTCGCCAAAGTGAAAACGACGCTTGTACCGCTCTTGCGCATCCTTCTGCTTCATTCGCTCGTTGTGACGACGACGGTGCGGTTCGTAACCGTCGCGGGTCACTCGCCGACCTTGTTTCGCTTTCGGTTTCTTGCGGCAACGCTTGCCCAGCGGACAGTCGGCACACTCGCGGCAACGATAATTCGTTCGTTCGGTAGTCACTCCCGCACGCCAAATCTTTTCGACCCCCTCGCGAACTACTGGTTTGCCGGCAGGACAATAGAAACAGTCCGTTTCCTCGTCATAGACAAACGCCTGTTTGTCGAAACACTTCGTATGCGAATTCAGCGGCAGTCGATCCAGGTCTTCGTCCGCCACTGGTTGGGTCAGATCTTCTCGCTTGGCCGGGTTGTCCTCTTTCTCCTCCTGCACCGGCGGAGAAAGCAGTTCCAACTTGCGAGCCTCCGCCGATTCCAGATTCGCGCCGGTGGCGTAAGCTCCGTCGCCCATCACCGTTCCGGGCGTTTCGCCGAAGTCCTCTTCGATCGCGTCGAGCATCGGCATCATCGCCGTATGCTCGACGTTTCCAACCAAAACGTCCGTGCAAACGATGAACCCGTTCTCCGTTTCGGTCACCGTCATCGGCGTATAGTTCGGGGCGTAACCGCCTTCTTTGTTCGGCAAGATGCGGCTGTCCGGGTCGGTTGCGGGCAGCTGGGCCGGATTCTTCTCGATGTCGGTCCCTTTACGTTTTCGCTGCTGATCCATTGATTGAAGTTCGGCCAAGGCGGCCTCAAGTTTCTCTTGGCGAGACTTCAGGTCCCGCAGTTCGGGGGGCAGCTTGTCGGACGCCTGGCCGTCTTCAAACAAGTCGTCGAAATCATCGCTCCTATCCAGGGTACGCATCGCCTCGGTAATCTCTTCCTCGATATGTGCCAGCAACCGCTCGACTCTTTTTACCGTAAGCGTCTTGAATCGATTGGCGTCCGCCTTCACACGCGTGCCGTCGATACACAACTCGGAGAGTTTGGCCACGCCCAAGTGAATCGCCAGTCGCACCATCTGGCGATAGATGTCCTTGAGTTGCTCGGGATGTTGTCGGCGGAATTCGCTCAGCGTCGTGTGATCGATGTTTCGCCCCGAGGCAAGCCACATAAAATCGATCGAGTGTCGCAAGTTGTATTCGATCCGGCGACTGGAGCGGATGCGGCGAATCATGGCGAACAGCAGCACTTTGCATAGGATGCTCGGATGGATGGGCGGCTGGCCGCGACTGCCGTTATATTCGGACTCCCACCCACTCCAATCCATTTGCGAGAGGATTTCATCGAGCATTCTGACGGGATGATCTTCGGGAATGCGTTGTTCGAGCGTATCGGCAAAGAGCACGAGTTGGTCTCGCGGCATGGGTGCATCTTGCCAGTAGTCGTTTTTCGGTTGCCGCTTGCTCATGGCGATTCCTTCCGGCCCGTTCCAGCGATCACGTCTGGTACCGATTATCCCAAGCCCCCTCCGCAATGCTATCCCAAACCTCGTAGAATTATGGATACACTAAATCAACGGGCCGCGAGCCGGCGGGATTCACTCTCACGAGCAACAACGGGCGCTACGGCTTCCCGAGCATTGCCCGGATGTTCTCTTTTTCGAGAGCTTCCATGTCGTCGCGTTTCTTTTGGAAGCGCCGGTACTTCTGTTCGCCGCCGTCGCCCCAGGCGTTGGCTTCCAGGTAGTCACCGCAATAGGGTACCAGCAGGTCGATCCAGCAGGCGATCTTGTCCAACTCCTCCCGGGTCAGTGTCACTCCGGCGTGACCCTCGGCTATCATCTTATAAAGTCCGCTCTTCCTTGAGCCCGAGGTCGAAGGCGCCAACATCGACGGAACCGACTGGGCGGTGATCCAGGAGACGAGACGATTGGGATGACCCTGGAAACTGCCTTTGGGTCTGTCACGGCCGCCGGCGCGCGTCAATGCCAGGTAGCTGTCCGACCAATAGCGCATCGCCGGTTGATCGTGGTTTGGA
>JAAESQ010001528.1 GCA_024229275.1 bacterium
GGGGCAAGTGGATTGGCACGAGGGGCACATCATTGTCAACGGCGAGGAGCGTAAGGCCCAGTTCTTTTGCATGCGTTTATGCTACTCCAAAGCGTCATTCGTCATGGCTTACGAACATGCGGACATGGTGTCGTTCCTCGATGGCCACGTTCGCGCGTTTGAATACTTCGGTGGTGTGCCCCGGCGCCTTGCCTACGACAACCTCAAGAGTGCGGTCATTCAAGTGGGCAAAGGTCGAGATCGCACTCTCAACGAGACGTTCAAGAAGCTGCGTTGCCATTATCTGTTCGAGACAAGGTTTTGTAACGTCGCTCGCGGTAATGAGAAGGGAGATGTCGAGAACCTGGCCAAGCGCAGTGAAGAGATATCGTCAAATCCTGTGGATTCAGTCTGATCAGGCGGCGCGTTTCTTTTCTCCGTTGATGAACTGAATGCCGGCGATGACATCGCCAATCAACTCGTGACCGTTCAGTTTGCGGAATCTCTGCTGGGCGCTCATCGCCAGTTTGAACACCATTGTCAGCGTCGCCACCCGGCTGCCGCAACCCTTGGTCTTGGCCGTGCGCAGACGCACCGTGGCGAACATGCTCTCGATCGGGTTCGTCGTCCGCAGGTGAATCCAGTGGGCGGCCGGGAAGTCGTAGAACGTCAGCAACTGCTTGCGGTCCTTGCTCAAACATGCGACCGCCTTCGGGTACTTGGCCTCGTAGGTGGCGACGAAGTGATCGAACGCGACCTCGGCGTCCTCCCGCGTCGGCGCCATCCAGATCTGGTGCAGCCGGTCCTTCGCTTCGCCGTGCAGTCGCTTGGGCAGTTTATCCAGCACGTTGACCGTCTTGTGCACCCAGCAGCGCTGCGGGCGCGTCTTGGGATACACCTGCGGCAGGGCTTTCCAGAAGCCCAAGGCACCGTCGCCCGTGGCCAGGTGCGGGTCGACCGTCAGGCCGCGCTGCTTCACATCCAGCAACAGGCTCTTCCACGATTGCTCGCTTTCGCGATAGCCGTCGGCGATGCCGATCAGCTCCTTGCGGCCATCCTCGGTGGCGCCCATCAGCACGAGAATACAAGTGCGATCCTCTTCCAGCCGCACATTGAAGTGCACGCCGTCGGCCCAGACGTAAACGTAACGTTTGTCGTTCAAATCACGTTCATTCCATTGCTTGTATTCGGCTTCCCAGATCGCTTTCAGCCGTGTGACCGTGCTGGCGCTGAGGCCGGGACAGTTCGGCCCCCGCAGGGCGGCCAGCGCTTCGTTGAAGTCGCCGGTCGAGATGCCCTTGAGGTACAGCCAGGGGATCAGTTCTTCGACGCTTTTGGCCTTGCGCAGGTAGGGCGGCAGGATCTTCGAGGTGAACGGCTCACGCTCGCCTTGCGGCCGGCGGTCGTGTACCCGCGGCATGGTCACCTCGACCGGCCCGACGCCGGTGACAATCGTCCGTGGCTCGGCGTAACCGTTGCGGACCACCTGGCGGTGGCCTTGCTTGTCGATCAGGTGGGCTCGCTCGTTGATCCAGACGGCGACCTCGGCTTCGACGGCCTGCATCAGCAGTCGCCGCGCTCCCTGGCGGATGACCTCGGTGAGCGGATCGGCAGTAAATTGGCCATCAGAGGATGGAAACAAAAGCGAATCATTGGTAACTTGCGTCATGGTGGCGTACTCCTTTGCGTAAAGGGCTGGGCGTGTGTGAATACACCCAAGGTACGCCGCCTTTTTCAATTCGTCATCCACAGCTTTCGGTTATATCTCTCTGAACTTCTTCAATGGTTGGTTCATTTTCTCTACCTCCGAGCGAAGTCGGTCCGCTCAGGTTGGGGGCGGGGCGACTTGGGTGAGTAAAAGGGGCTACTGACGCTCAATCTGCTACGGTTGTTGCGAACTCAGAGACAGAAAGCCCCGATAAAGAGCGTTAAACCCGGATCTGGAATTGCAGCCGATTTCTATTGTAAATCTCAATCGGACAGCTTATCCTGCGCCAAGGTAGACACATCTTGGAGGCTGAACGATGAAGATCGCCACCCCGTACC
>JAAESQ010001529.1 GCA_024229275.1 bacterium
GCTCGTCTGCATGCACCAATGATCTTCAGCGAGGATCTTAGCGATGGTCAGGCCTACGGCTCGGTTCGGGTCGTGAACCCATTTGCAGAGACGGGGCCAGAAGAGGTGCATGACGTCGAAACGCGACCATATGGATAGTCCTCACAGCTGAGACGTCGGCTCGGCGAGTGCGTCACATCATCAGATCGCATCGAGGGAGAAAGTCTGCTGGGCACTTTTGCTGGGATTGCCGTTGAATTTCTACTACCCATGATTCGATGACGATGACGATGACGATGACGATGACGATGACGTCCCGTTGCTTTTTGGGATCCCACAGAGTTGGATGAGTTCGGCTTTGATATTGTTTGTCAGGAAGTCCGCACCCGGAAAGCTGCAACTGCCTGGGGTGTTTCCCCTTTGGGCAGACGTCGTGCCATACGGAAGACCGCGCTATCCCACTCGGGCATGGCGGTCCACTGCGTGTGGTCGACGCGATCCAGACGGACATCCTTCTCGATGAGCTGCGCCGCCAAGTCGGGACGGGGTTTCCCCCTGGCGTCTACGGCCTCGGCCTCGAGGATGGGTCCCCTTCGGTAGATGGCGAAGAGTCCGATGGTTTCTTCTTCACCGGAGATTTCGAAGCATGCGGTGCGACCTCTGGAACCGTCGCTGAGTTCGCTGAGAATGCCTTCTACCAGAGGATGTCCGGAGGAGAAGAAGTCGATGGTCTCTCTCTCCACGGCTTCCTCTCGCGAAAACGTTCCAATGAAGCTGGAGTCTGGAGGAACACCCGGGAGACGATCGATGAGAGCCTCTCCGCCGAGGCCGATGAGCCATGTGGCGACGCCGCTCTGTTGGTCCACCTCGAAGCCGAAGCTGGAGGCTGCGCGTAGCGCCACATCTGCAATCAGTGTCTCGAGTTCAGCGGGGACGCGTTCGAGGATTTCCCCAGCCATTGAATCGGAGTATGGGTTGCGATGCAGCTCACGATAGGCAGCCTCTTGAACCTTCGTTCTTGCCTCCAGTGCGCGGTCAAGAAGATCAGCGAAGAAGCCGGGACCGATGTCGGCAGATTCGTCGACAGCGGCTCGTGCGATCTCGCGTGCAATGTGGCGCAACTCACGGTCGATGCCACCGAGTGACTCCCGAAACAGCCCCATTTCCTCGTAGAGATGGACTACCTGAGCGGCGAGGCCTGATGGGGGGCGGAAGTAGACGATCTCGGTTGGTCGGGTGCGGCCGATGCGGTCGAGACGGCCGATTCTCTGTTCGATCACCCCTGGATGCCAGGGCATATCGAAGAGCACGAGGCGATCGCACATTTCAAAGTTGCGTCCCTCTCCGCCACATTCAGTTGTGACGAGCAGAGAAGGTCCTTCGGCAAGGCGGAGCTGAGCCACTTCTATATCGCGTCGCTTGACCGAGAGATCCTCGTGGAACAACCCAACACGAAGATGTGCTTTCTGCTCGAGAGCCTGCTTGATCATCTCGAGGCTTTCACGATGGGCGACGAAGACGAGAGTTTTATCGCCTCGGTGGCGCCAGGAGGGTGCTTGCTCGATCAGCCACTCGAGGCGCGGATCCGCTTTTTCGGCATTGGCCAGAAGGATCGCGGTATCACGGTCCTTTTGCTTGAGGATCGATCCCAGCACCGGCGCCGAGGCTAGTGAGCAGGAAATCATCCGAGCTTTTTGAGCCAACTTGTATTCGTTCGTTGCCGGCATCGAACGCATCTTTGCCTCGAGTCGTCCGATTGGCGCCCATTGCTCCTCGTCAAAGGAGACCGGGGCGGGAATCCGAGGTGGCCAGCCGCCGATGTCAGTGGCGCGGGTGGCGGTCGTGCAGGGTGGAAGGGAACGAGGTTGATCAAGTACGTCGAGGAGTGAATCATCCTCAGGGAGATCATCGGGGCGAAGAAGTTGAACCAATCGCAGAAATCCCAGAGCGTCGTCTTCGAGTGGGGTTGCGGTCAGGAGCAACAAATTGTCAGTCTCCAAGGCAAGTGGTGCGACAGCTCGGTAGGCCAGATTCCCGGGATGTCCAACAGCACGTTGGAGATGGTGGGCCTCGTCTACGACTAAAAGATCGATGTGGCTAGCCGTGGCCATTCTCGCCAACCGCGGATCATCGCACAGCAACTCAAACGAGATGATCGCCTGGTGGTGAACCTCGAATGGATTGAATTCGTCACCCTGGTCTCGAGCCACCTCGGCGATTCGAGCTTCATCCAGCAGCGCGAAGACCTGGTGATGTTTACGCCACATCTCGCCGAGCCACTGAACAGTGAGAGACTCGGGCGCCACCACAAGAGTTCGCTCGGCCCGCCCAGTGTGGATGAGGGCGTTCATGATCAAACAGGCCTCGACAGTCTTACCGAGGCCGACTCCGTCTGCCAAGAGCCACCTCACAGGCTCTGATTGGCAAGCTGCCTCGGCTGCAAAGAGCTGATGGGGATGAATCCGAATCCTCCCTCCGAGAAATGAGCCGAGACCTCCGGCTTCCCGAAGCCTCTCAAGGCGCATAGCGTCGAGCCGGTTGGAGAAATTCGGCAAGCTGTCGATCTCGCCTCGCGCCAGGAGTTCGACAGGCGAAGCATCGCTTGGGAGTGGCCACAGAAGGTCCGCCGATATTTCGCGTCCATCTTCGAGACGACACACGTTGCCTTCGAGTAGTGCATCGACAACCACTTCTTCTTCGTTGTCGACCATTCGGGCCCGGGTGCCGGGAGCAATCACTAGCGGCGTTAGAGCGTCGGTGGATCCAGCAAAGCTCAGCGTCTCTTCGGCATCCGGAAAAGCGACGACAATTACATGAGCATCGGCCTCCACGACCACTCCCGGGCCGAGGGCTTTATTGAATCGATGGCAGACACGGTCGCCGGTTTGCAACATGGCGCTGCATAGTAGCAGCTGGTACCTCTTTGAAGTTGCCTCGAATACTCGGTTGCACGCTTGGGAGACCATCCTTATGGAGTATGATTGCTGAGTGATGAAGAGCCTGTGTGCCCATATCATTATCTATTTGAACCGCTTTAGCGGCTTCTAACCTTCCCGATCTCAGTGTGCGACCCGATCTCTCAGCGGCGGTGATCGACACCCCAGTGCAGATCGAGTGCCGTCGCTGTATGGAAGGGGGAGTGAATCCGTGAGACATGAGAGGATCATCGCCTTGGGTGGTTGCCCCGTCAATGGA
>JAAESQ010001530.1 GCA_024229275.1 bacterium
CGAAAGGTGGCGCTCGATGGGTGAGCTAGGCGAAGAAGTCAAAGTCCACGAAGTCCCTCACGAGAGGCCCGAGCGTATCGCGGAGCCGAGAGAGCTTCCTAAAGATGTGCCTTATGAGGAGCCTCAGCCTCAAGAGCAGCCATCGGAGTCTCCTGAGCCTGTGTTTGTGCCCTCCTGATGTGCACCGAATGTGACTTCGAGGACACCCTCGACAGAATAAACGATATGCTCGACGACGAGCGATACAACTTCGCGGACGAGACTCTCAACTCAATCTACTCCTGGGTTGACAAGAACGATCACGTCACGGAGAAGCAGATCGAGGCTGTGGAGAACATTCGAGCCAGCGTGGAGGATCGATGAAACAAATCAGAATCGAGCTGGACACGAAGCGGTCGATAACAGTCTACAATGACGAGGACGGAGAAGGTATAGTCATCTCACAGGATTGGGAGGACAGGCCAGGAGGAGCGAACGTCATTCTACCCTTCAACTTCTTCTTCCGAGATGACTTCAGAGAATTCGTCACAACCCGTGGATTGCCCGACGTACGAGCGTACAATCACGAGCCGGTCCAACACAAGTTCAATAGGGAGGACAGATGAGCTTTCCTCCTAGTCTCTCAGATCTCCCAGCACCTCCCCGGCGAGTCATTCTCCACTGGACCGCAGGTCGGCACCTCGCGTCATGGGATGAGAAGAAGCACTACCACATCGTCATCGAACACAACGACCAAGGGACAGAAGATCCCTCAGACGATGCAGCTCACATCGCAGCAGGAACCCCCATCGAGAGGAACATGAGAGATCTCCGGGGAGTTCCCACAATCATGGACGATCCTCAACGAGGATACGCCCCACATACCGCGAGGTTCAACTCCTACTCAATAGGAGTCTCGCTGGCTGGAATGAGAGGCGCGATAGATAGGCGTGAGGATGACGATGGAGTCCTTCATCCAAGATCCCTAGTCGACCCAGGCACCACACCCATCACGAGGCTTCAGGTCCTCTCAATGATAGGTCTGTGCGTGAGCCTAAGCGCCCTCTACAACTTGGAGGTCAGCGAAGACACATTCTTCACCCACTTCGAGGCCCAGTACATTCATGGGGTGAAGCAGAAGCAGAAATGGGACATCACCTGGATTCCAGGCCGTGAGTTCTGTCGTTCCAACGCCGGCCCTTGGATTCGTGACCAGATCATCCGCCAACAGAAAGGACAACAGGTCGAACTATGAACGAAGAAAGGAGAATTTCCGATGGGGATAGAAACGCACTCAGGAGGTTGTCTGATGACATTCGACGATTCGCAGACCTCTCACCAACGACGACGAGCGTCATTCCGTTCATCGAGGATCTTCAAGATAGGCTCAGTAGCTTTTGTTCTAGCATTATTTCTTTTAACAATCCCTCAGAGCGCCCGAGGGCAGGTGATCTTGATCGAGCCATCGGTTCTACACTATCAGAGTTCATCGGTGACTCTCACGACGCAGGGCCGGACCTCGATCCTGACGACAAGGATTGGAGGCCTGACAGTGACAACTTCGTCGGGCTTGGTGGTGGACCCTTTATCCCCGGCCCTCAACCTGAGCCCTCCCCCGATCGTGACGACTCGCTTGTCGACTATCCAATACGTGATCCCGATGAGAGCCTTAGAGCCCTCTCTCTACACCGCGCCGATCGTGGAGGGATTATACTCACCGTACTTGGGTTCCGTCGGATACATGGTCCCCCACCTGGACCCATCGACGACATCTCCCCAGAAGATTGGCTCACTATACTCAAGGTGTTACAGCTTGTGCAAGGAGAATGAATGAATATTCCCAAGCCGAAGTTCAGCATCCGTGATGAGTTTCTGAGTCGCAAGTTCATCGGGACTCTCATTACTCAGCTGATGGCCTTCTACGGTCTCATGAAGGACAAAATCAGCGACGACGTATTTCAGGTCATCATGATCGCAGCCCTCGCAATCTTTGCTGGGGCGAATGTGTGGGAGAAGATCAAACTCAACGGGCAAAACAACGATGCCTAGACTCAAATCAATCGAGATGCGCCCAGGAGAGTTGATGGAAGCTCTCGACCTTCCCGGCCACTACTCCGGAATGTGGTTCGATTTCGACAAAGAGAGTCTCTGCGTCAGAGTTAGCAGCGAAAGCTTTGACAAGGAGTTCGAGTACTTCGAGGGCGCACACATCAGACGAGTTCCTTGGAGGAAACGACATGAGTGATTTCGGAGATCACAAACTCAAAATTGAAAAGTCGCACGACGACTGGAAGTTCATCTACGACGCCCTCGACCAAGCCGCCGGAGCTTGGAGTGGGCCAGATGACGAGGACATTCCTTATCTCCGCATGGCAGCGGACATCAAGACGAAGGTCCGTGCCAGCGAGCGTAGACTGGAACGCGCAGAACTCAAAGGGGAGGCTGAAGATGGACAGAGCTGACTTGGATCGCAGATTCAATTATCACCCACCACGGACAGTGGAGATTGGCAAACTTCACGAGATCATCAGGTCCGAGATCAAGGACGTAGCCGAGTACATCATGGTCGAGATCCCTAAGTGTCGTGAGCAGTCACTCGCACTCACCAAGCTCGAAGAAGCTATGATGTGGGCGAATGCCGCGATCGCCAGGGAGATGTCCGCAAAGGGGGCTGATGAATGAAAAACATCCTAGCCGGCGTTGTACTCGTCATTCTCGCAATCGTCTTCACGAAACTCTTGTGGCCTTCTCAAGTCGAGGGCCCTCCCGAGTTCGTGGAACTCCCTGGGGACACGGTTTACGTTGATGTCAAACTTGACACCGAGGAGCGAGACCGCTATATTGCCCAAGTAGCGGTATTAGAGGATAGACTTGACGCTGCCCACGCTCGTCGTGAGACAGTCACCGCCCTGACCCTCGACACTGTTTGGATAGAAAAGGAGATTTTCGTTGATTCATACGCTGGAAGATGGCACGTATCTTCTGTGCTTGCCGGAGCTACGACTGGGGACACCACCCTTGTCAGATCCGTATGGCTTGAGTCTAGCCGAGGCAGCGATGAGCTCGATTTTGGCTTGCTCGTCCGCCCGCGCCTGGATCGCTTTAGGAACTCCGGCTCCTTTCGCAGCGTCGTTGCAGACGAGCGAGGGGTATTCGTGGACTTTTATCCGGCCCCTAGACCACAGTCCAACTGTCAACTAGGCTGTAAGGTCAAGATCATAGGAATCACCGCCGGAGGAACTGTCGTCATAATCGGAGTGCTAAGACTAGCCTTCGGAAGCTAAAAGCGGGGGACTGAGAATTTCACATGAAATTTTCAATTCCCCAAAATCCAAGGACGTGGAGTATGGAACACGAGGAAACTCCGGCCATCCGGTCGATCCGGGGCTGGATCTTAGGCAACCCCACAACGATGGTGGAGCGTCGGGCTCAACGTGAAGAAGGCGGGGACTGTGACTGCACCTATCGCAAGCCCTACCTACATTCACTTGTCCTATCGGGGGTCTGTTGGACAAGTGCCGTCGTAAACAACACCGATGAGTTCCTTGAGGAGAACACTCGAGAATCAAACATCGCCGGAGGTTGGGCAGGCTTGTCGCAGCCCTGTAGGCTCAAAGGAGGGTGTTCCAGGAAGAGTTGTTACGCTGGAGACGCCATTTATGGTTCTCTTTCTCTCCAAAAGAGGCGAAAAGTCACATCCACTTGGGCCGGTACAGGATTTTGGAAGAGTCCTACAGGAGGTCTCCTTGTCCCCGAGGGCATTCATGATCCAGAGGCTATATGTCCCGTAGGCGGCATTTACTCCTACAAGCCCGAATCTATTCACCGCATGGGCAACTGGGAAAGTGTCGGGGCCCTCGGTGTGTTGTCTCTCTTTGGCACAGTGATGGAGCACGAAAGAGGCTACCGCTCCGATATATGCCGCATTGATAAGCTGTGGATTCTGAGAGCTGAAAATCTGCGCTTTAGTTTCGAGCGTATTCAGTCCTTCTATGAGCGCACTTACGAATGTCCGGTGAAGATTCTCAAAGCTGGAGTGTCTGATTCATTCGTGACGTGGCTCAAAAAAGAGAAGATCGAAAAATTAATCGAGGAAGGAATATGACAACTTACAACGTATCAGCCGCGACGGCAAGAGAGTTCCAGTCGATCCTTAATGAGATGCTCAAGGGCGCAGCATTCTCTATCGACACAACCTCAACCGGCGTGACGTCACAGACCTTCGCTCACAGATTAAGAGGCGTCCTCGCGTTCTTCTCTGAGCAGGAGGACAGTCCATACAAGGATCTGAAGGGTCTGTTCGTCATCCGGCCACGCGAGAACGTCATCTTCTGTACTCCCAAGGGTCAAGTAAACCTCGGTGAGTATAACCTGGGTGGGGTTGAGTCAGACGCGACGACTGTCAAGCCTGAGGAGAAGCCCAAAGGCCGGAAGTTTGAAAGTCTTGTCGCAACGTCAGAAGCAATCATCAATACCCTAGCTACACGAGATGAAGACGTAGACGAGATTACTTTCGTGGAGGCTCGACTCACTGCACGAGAAATGCTCGCGATCAAGAGTCAACTTCCTGAGGGCTGGGTTCTCCTCAACCGGCTCGATCTAGGGATCGCCCTGAGTTCGCGCCCCGAGGCTATGTCGCTTGCCTGGAGGGGACCAGTTTCCGATGAAACTTGACAAATCGCGGCCTGTGTGCTATGTTCAGACACGGGCCAAGAAACGGCTAAACGTCAAAAGGATCGAAAATGTCAACTGGCACAAACATAGATAGACGTGACACTAACCGTCAGGACACACACCTTCCCTCCGTCTGGGTCACTAACTACGCAGGACATAACTACGAGTTAGCTGAAGAGTACGGCGAGGTCAAGCCAATCACAGTTGGTCACATCAACATGCGCCGCCTTGACCGGATGCTCTATTCGGCAGCTGAGATGATCTCCCACACTCACAAAGACGACTGGCTCCTCCTGAGCGGCAAAGACATCGTGAGTGCGACGTGCGCTATCGCATGGATAATCAAACATCGAGTGTGCCGCATGCTTGTCTGGGACACCCGCGACGAAGACTACAAGATCCTCCGCCTCACGATTGACTCAATCGAAAAACTTTACGAAACAATCCTCCTACACGGCGGGAAAAATGACTGAGCTACCTGTGATCGACTATAGCCATATCCCTCTCAGTGATATGGAAAGCTTCGATCCTCCACGAGCATTCGACTCCTCCATCATTGCGACCGTGGATAGGTGTCCACTCAAGGGCCTCCTCTCATATTGGATCAACCGTGTGACAACGGGGAAGCGTTATCCCCTCACATACGGTGTGGCCTATCACAAGTTCCGTGAGATCCTCGACTCGTCCATGCTTCAGATGATGGATAACGGAGCTTCAGTCGAGGACGTACTCGAAAAGAGTGATCAGATTCACGAGCTTGCCCTTGGTTCAGCACTTGAGATTTATGACGAGAACCCTCCCGCCGGACACAAAAAGGAATTCCTCACCCAGGATCGACTCGTCCAGACGTGCGAACAAGGCCTCAATGAATGGGGAGCCGAGAAGAGAAAAGGCGCGATTATAGTCCTGAAGACTGAGCAACCTTTCGAGCTCAAGCTTCAATCCGGCGAGAGTTACGGGGGCCGGATGGACCAGATCGTCAAATGGAACCGGCGCCTCTGGCTCAAGGATTTCAAGACCACCTCGATGATGGGCAAGACATACGCGAGCCAGTTTCAACCCAATGCTCAGATGACCGGCTATGTCTGGGGAGCGAGCGAACTCTCGGGACAAGTAGTTGAGGGTGTCATAATCGAAACGGTCTACAATACGAAAACGACCGGCCCGGAGCATCACGACTTCCTCACGACGAGAGATGCCTTCTCGATCGAAGAATTCAAAGTTGAGACCGATTACAAGATCGGTGAGATCCGGCGCATGGAAGCGACTGGAATCTTCCCGAAAAAGACCACAGCCTGTAATGACTTTGGTGGCTGTCCCTTCAGGGAGTGCTGCAAACAAGGTTCGTGGGCTGCTCGGAAACGCTGGCTGGACGGATCAACGGAGGAATCACATTGGGACTTCGCAGAGCCAGAAAAGGAAGCGATCAAGGCAGATCGATAAGGCCGGATCTCGTCAGCTATGAGATTGACATCAAAGCCAAGGCACACGCAGCATTCGACCGGCTTTGGGGAACTCAAATAGGCCGAGCCAAAGCCTACCACTGGCTTGCCAGGAAGCTATGTATTGGATTCGTCGATTGTCACATCAGCTACTTCGACGATGACCAGTGCAAGGAGGTCATGCGGATTTCAGATGAAGCATTCAAAGAGGGAACTTTCTTCGGTTAGAGGAGCCTAAAATGCCTGAGCTTTTATCAGAGAAAATCGCAGGACAGCATGAGAAGTTCATCCTATACGGTGAGATGGGAACTAGCAAGACCTTCACCGCAGGCACCATGCCAGGGATTATCTATTCGATAGCTTTCGGGGGAAGAAACGAGTTCAAGACATACCTTTCTCCCGACTTCCGCAACAAGCACCCCGAGAAGAAAGACAAAATCTACATCGACTACGTGAAAGAACAGCGAGGAAAGCGTGGTATATTCCTCCACGCAGACGCCTACGACATGGCCTGTGATCTCGTCGAGGCAGCTATCGACAAAGAGAAGGCCGGAGACTTCCAGTTCGATTCCGTAGTCATCGATGCAGCCACAGGGCTCCGAGAGGTCGCCATGAATAAGGCGATGGAGTTCATGTACGGACGAGCCAAAGACAAGTCAAAGTCCGCGATGACTGCTCTGATGGACCAGAATATGACCTTCCCCGCAGACGTCGATTGGGGTGGTCAGATGAACCTCGTCTGGAAGTTCGTCTCTTGGCTCTACGATCTCGAGAAACATGTCTGTCTCATCTCTCATGAGTGGACCACGAAGAAGCGCAACCGTGGGACGGGGGAGATCGAGATCCTCTCACGACAGCCTCTCTTCACCGGCGAGAATCGCAAACGAATTATCAATATGTTCGATAACGTCTGGCATATGGAGGCCGAGACAGAGAAGCGCGGAATCGTAGGAGTGGCGCAGACTGTGAGAGACGAGCGAATACTCGCCCGGACCCGCATCGGAGGAGTGCTGCCCATGTATATCAAAGACCCCAACCTCGAAAAATGCATCCTAAAACTCCAGGAGGGAGCAAAATGAGCAAGCTGAAGGTCTTCGTCTACAAGGAAGAAGGTGAACTCCTTGAGGGCGTCGTAGGAATTCTGCGGAGGGCCATTGACATGGCCGAAGTAGCCCCGGAGAATAAGGTAGTCTCGATAATCGTGGAGTATGTTGAAGACCCCAACTTGGAGTTAGGAGAATGATCCACGCACGGAAGGACTACGACCGCATTCAAGACCCCGAGGGCCTCATTCCTGAGGACGAGCCTGTCTTTCTGATTCGTGGACAGGACATCGTTGGACCGGAAGTGCTCAGGTATTGGGCCGATCTTCACGTAGCCAACGGCGGCGAACAGAATCTGGCTGCTGCCGTCGATGAACATGCCACGCTCATGGAGAAGTGGCAAGCCGAACACAAGAAAAAGGTCGCAGACGCACCAGAAGAAGTCTTACGATAGTTGTGGCTCAGCTAGGTAGAGAGGTCAAATGGGAACGGGACGCACAAAAGGTTCCTCTTTACTGAAAGAGCCTCAGGGGGCTCTGCTGAGTCACATCTTTCGGGGCTCCGGTGGGGTAGCGGGAAACCGTCCAGCCTTCGACATATGGTCACACACCGTAGAGCCCTTTTCCCTTCTTCGCGGGGGGAATTCAATACGGCGAGATACTCAATAATCTCAATCAAGGAGCAACACAGATGGGAAAAAGATTCGCGCCTGACATGGCTGAAGTAACCGCCGGCTTTTACATGCTCGATGTAGCAGAGTACATCTTCGAGATCGGAAAGCCGAAGTGCATCTTCTACACCAAAGAAGACGGCACTGACGTCGCGGGAGCGCGTCTTCCGCTCAAGGTTCTCGGTCGTGTCGCGAACGACGGATCTCTCGAAGAGATCGACGGGGTCACGGGGAAGCAGACTGCCCCGATGAGACTCTACGTTCACACAGAGGGAGCGTTCGGATTTACGAAGCAGCTTATCCTCGCCGCGATGGGCTACTCCATTCGCGAAGAGAAGCAGGCCAACGAGGAGTATTTCGAGGGCACAGACTTCTCCGTGGACGTCAACGATGACGATGAGGACAACATCGAGGCTTCTCTCGGAGCTTCGTGGGCACAACTCGAAGGTAAGAAAGTTCGCCTGACTGCCGACAAGGGGATCAACCCTGCGTCGAAGGAAGAGCAGCAGGAGTACCGCTCTTACCAGCCGGCCTAACGGCCTTCACCCAAGCTAGAGTGGGGAGGATATATCTCGGTCCTCCTCGCTCTCCCCCGCGACTGAGAAGGGAAACGGAAATGTTGAAGCTATTAGGTTCGAATATCGGGGTCATTCCTCTGAGTGACCCACCCAGAGTCGGCAAGATTATCATTCCTGACACGGCCCAACACCACTTCCGGCCCGATCAGGGAATCATCAAGTACCGTGGCCCTGACTGCAAGTACCTCAAGGTCGGGGATCACGTTCTCTTCGGTGGGTACGCCGGTTCGAAAATCAGCCTCCAAGACGAAGGAATTATCTACATCATGGAGGAGGACGGCGTCATGGCGAGAATCGTTCCTGGCGATACAATGATCTTTGCTCTGACTGAAGTCAAGAAAGTCATTGAAGATGCCTTCGACGCGTATCTCCTACGCGGAGGAGTGGACGTAACAGATACCGAGAGAGTCTGCGTTGAGGAATACAAGGACATCTTGGAGACTCAGTTTGTCAATTACGTCCAGAACCGAGGTATGACACGTTGACCGAAGCTGTAGAGACTCTCGTCCAGGCTGACGTATGGGAAGTTCCAATTACAGACATTCACTTTCCTGAGAAACATAGGATAAGAACCGAATATGAAGATGTCGCGAAGAAAGACGTTGCAGAGAGGCATCGAATTGTCGATCTTGCCGACAGCCTTTCGCGCTTTGGTCAGCTTAGTCCGATGGTCGTCCGGGAAAGCAGGCCAGAGGATGAGACGGATGCACCTTATTTCCTCCTCGACGGAGGGCGACGTTACAAAGCGTTCTCTCTCGCTTACGGTCTTGGGCAGGAAATACCAGGCCTCTCTGGAGGAAACGTCCAAGTCATCTTCCGAGCCCCGGAAGACGACGCCGACTCCATACTCCTAGAATACAACGCGAACAAGCACCGTAAAGACTTCACTTGGCAAGAAACCGTCGAGTACATATCGCGTATTCATAACATATTCATACGCGATAATCCCGACGGTTGGACTCACAAACACACAGCCGAAGCGATCAAAGAATCCTTAATGACAGTTCGCTACTCTTCAAGCCTCCTCAAGCACAAGAGCCTTTGGCACGAAAACGAGGAAATCGAACAAGCCTCATCTATTCGCGTAGCTTACGCCAAGGTCCAAAGCCTCATCAAACTCCGTGACCGTGAGGAGGAAGGCTCCGATGTGCTCACGGCTCCATCAATGCCCACAGAAGCCCCACAGGCGCCGCAGGCGGGCCTGTCGCTGCATTCGGAGCCCAAGCCGGCCCCTCCATCCGCCCCCGGCGATCTCTCTGCCCTAGCGGCAAAGCTAGTTCAGAACGCAGACTGTCGTGAATGGATCGAGCAATTCGAAGAGAACAGCTTTGATTGGTGTCATTGGGACCCTCCTTACGGTGGCGGACAATCGGGCGGCGCGCATTCATCCAAGCCTGGGATCGACGACTCAGAAGAGAACGCCTTTGGTCTCATGGAGGATATGTTCCCCGAGATCTATCGAGTCCTCAAGCCAGGTTCTTGGCTCGCTATTTGGTGTCATCCGAAATTCACACACGCCATCCGGCTTATGCTCACCGGCCACGAGAAGGATCTCGAAAAAGATATATGCTACTTCTGCGAGAAGCCGTGGGGCCGTTATGGAGAGGCCCTCCCCGACCATTGTTCTGGGGCTGAGTTTGGATTCTGGGTCAACCGCTATCCGTGTGTCTGGATCAAGGATCGCAAGGCCGACGGACACGATACCAAGCGTCATCTAATCAACGATTACGAGACCTACTTGCTCGCTGGGAAGGTTGTCATGGAACTCCCGGAGCTAGTAGATTCGTCTGGGTCTAATGTCCACCGAGATATCGAAGCTCCTGCGAAGAACGTACGCCGGCACATCATGGAAAAGCCAGGAAAGCTTCTCCACGAGATCCTTACGAAGATCAGTGTCAAGGGTTCCCTCGGTTTTGATCCTAGTGTCGGGAGCGCCTCACTCATGGAAGCTGCCCTCGTTTCTGGCCGCAGGGCTTACGCATGCGAAAAAGATCAAGCCTATTGGGCCGGTGCGAGAGCAACCACAGAAAAAGTCCTCAAGGTCGTCGTCGAAGCAGGAATCCTCAAACTGGAGGAGTAAGGTGGCTACTCGACCGCTCGTATTCATCTCCCACCCGATCAGGGGTGACGTAGAAGCTAACATCGAAAGTACCTGCCACTGGATGAGGTGGGCCATAAGAAACAAGGGGGTATCCGCGATAGCACCTTATATCGGATTACTCAAGGCGCTAAACGAGGACGACCCAAAAGAGCGCGACATCGGGATAGAGATTGGTATGGACGTCCTTCTGCGTTGTGATGAACTTTGGCTCGTTGGGACTCACATCTCAGAAGGAATGCAGAAGGAAGCAGATTTCGCTCACAAACACGACATAAGAGTCATCTACGGCTATATCAACCGGACGATAGACGAGGTGATCGAATGAAGTACGTCGTCAGAGTTCAAATCATCGAGATGTTCGAAGACGGAACTGACCAAATCCACACATTTTCTCAGATGGGAGTAGACACCTCAGTAGTTGATCTTCCTCCCGGATTGGCGCTACGTCATGTTGTAAGTAGAGTCGGATTGAGCCTATCACGACTCTACCACGGGCTCTTCCAATATGAGCAAGATAAGACTCTGTTTCTACCTCCGATCATTGAGCGAGCTACAAAGGAGCCTTTGGTCGGATGAGAGACTACCTCGCTTCGACAACCAAAGTCCCTCCCTTCGGACCTACAAACGCCGCTATCATGGGTGTGGGCGAGGCTCCGGGAGGAGAGGAAATCGACCACAATCCTCCACGTCCCTTCGTTGGAAAGTCTGGTCAGCTTCTAGGAAATCAATCCGGCCGGGCTGGCATCCCGAAGCGTAAGATGTTCCTGACAAATCTATCTCCATTGCGACCTAAGGGCAACAAGTTCGTGAGACTCATAGGAAATGAGGAACTCACGTTCGGTCTTGAAGCCCTCAAAGAAGACATCCTCAGGGTCAACCCGAAGGTCATAATCGCCTTCGGAGGCTGGCCCATGTATTACCTCACTGGCCAATGCGGATTGAAGAACAACAAACCAAATCCCGGCTCGGGCATCCTCGCGAGGAGAGGCTCTGTCTACGAGAATACGCTCGTTGAGGGAGGCCCCAAAGTCCTCTGTACCCTCCACCCGGCTTATGTCTATCGAACTCCGAAGGTCAAGCCCTTCTTCGTCCATGATCTCGGTCGTGCGAAAGAAGAAAGCCTTTTCCGTGACATTCGCTATCCACCTTATGAGCTTCTCGTAGATCCTCCAGACATAGATGTCTTAGTCACGGAGGCTATGCAATCCGAGTGGATCAGCTTTGACATCGAGACCTTCGGTCCTGGCGAGATGAGTTGCTTTGGATTCACATTCGACGGCAAGCGAGCCATCGTGCTTACCTTCCAGAATCCTTATGCCTGGCAATGGGCCAAGCAAGTCTTCGAGTGCCAAGCCAAGAAGATAGCCCAATACGGAACTTACGATTGTATGTTTCTTGAGTTCTTCTACGGCTGGAAGAAAACCAACTTCGCACACGATACCTATATCGGAGCCGCGAACCTTGAGCCCGGCTTCCCTAAAGGGCTTGACTTCCTAACGAGCATCAACACGACGTTTGCGTTCTATAAAGAAGAACGTAAAGAATGGAAGAAGACAGGTGACTATCATACGCTCTGGGACTATAACGCAAAAGATGTGATCTCTACGTGGATCACTGCCATGACACAAATGGAAGAGATTCGAGAGTTATATGGATGAAGCAGCCCAAGAAAAGGAGCCAGCGTAAAGACCGGCGAACGTTCAGACTCCGTGAGATGACCCTCGATAATTTTTATGAGTGGTTCCTCGTTGAGACCAAGGGCGGCTGTTGGGAGTATCAAGGAGATTGGAACAGGAGATACCCTCGTCATGGAAGACAAGGGCCTGTTCATAGAGTCGCCTTCGTCCTGCACTTTGGCCCCATCGAAAATGGAGACTGGGTTTGTCATACTTGTGACAACACGAGGTGTGGCAATCCCACTCATCTCTACAGAGGCTCCCCTAAACAGAACGCCTGTGACACCAAGATGCGTGGACGACACGCCCGGCTGAAGATTCATCAAGATCAAGTCCTGAGAATTCACAGACTCCTCGATGATGGAGTGGGTGCTAAAGAGATCGCTGCAGAATACGAGCTGCATTCCGACACGATCTACAGAATCAAATCTGGAGCTATCTGGCCGGAGATCCGAGAATTTCATATGAAATTATCATCGGAGAAAAAGCAAAAAGGAGACTTGTTCTAGTGCATGGGTTTGAGAATCCTTTTGAGTTTGATATGGCTCTCCTAGATCCGGTGCATCTCATGATGCATAGGGGGTTCAGGATTGATGCTGAGAAGAAGCAAGAGTACCATATCAAATACCACGCTGAGTGGCAGGACTTCCAGGCCAAGCTCAATTCGATCGCCGGGCATGAGGTGAACGTAGGCTCCTTCCCGAAGATGAAAGTCTTTCTCTACGAGGAGTTGGGACTCCCGACACAGAGGCACAGAGGCTCAGGAGGGAAGCGAGGAAAGATCACAACAGATGAGCCGGCTCTGAGGAAGCTTCTCCTCCTAAGCAAGAAGAATCTCGACTCTGCAAAGACCGAAAATATGAAGTTCAAGTGGCTCAGGGCATTTATGGCTGTGATGCTCATTCTTAAGATCCGGGCCGTGCGGAAACTTATTGAGAGCTACATTGATGTCAAAGTAGACTCCGATGGCCGGATGCGTACGACCCTCAGCGTTGGAGGCGCGTCGACGATGCGCTTCACTTCGTCGAAGACCTTGTGGGACACAGGACTTAACATGCAGACTGTCCCTGTGAAGCTCCGGCCCATGTTCTTGGCCGATCCAGGAAAGGAGCTAGGCGAAGCTGACCTGAATCGGGGCGAGTCATGGATCTATTCGCATCTTGCGGAAGAACCCCTCATGATGCAGATTCATCGCGAGGGACTTGACTTCCACATGATCACAGCGTGTGCTATTTCTGAGGTCTTTGGCGAGCGCATCCGGGTTGAGGATTGGCCTAAGTTTGCGGAAGCCGATCCCGACAAAGCATACCAACTTCGCTACATGGGCAAACGTGACAACCACGCCAGTGCTTATCGCATGGGTCCAAACAAGCTAGTCGAAGTTGTCAATAAGGCTTCCGATGAGCATGGAGTAGTCTTGACGAAGAAGCAGGCCCAACTCGCGATGGCACTTTGGATTCAGGAGTATAAATTCATCGAGTCGTGGTGGTCTGCAATCGAGCATCAGCTCAATATCGACCGTACAATGGTGACTCCTTATGGACGCACACAGACCTTCCATGACAGGTGGGGAGATGACCTATTCAGAGCCGCGACTGCCTATGTTCCCCAGTCCACCGCCGTTGACTACACGAATGGCGGACTTTATCGGTGCTTCACAGAGCTTGACCGAGCCGGCAAATGGGGATTCGAGCTTCTACACCAGAATCACGATTCAATCGTTTTCCAGTACGACGAAGGAAATAGAGACAAAGTCTTACCTGCTGTTCGAGAGCTGATGGAGCAAGAGTCTGTCTCCGTCAACTCTTACGACATTACGATCCCCGTCGAGGCTTCCTATGGACGCTCGTGGGGAGAACTTACAGAATATAAATTTGCAGCCTGATGGCCCGAAGACTGACTGACTGGTTGGAAGAGTTCCTTAAGTTCGTAGAGCCGGAGAGCGAAACACCCACACAAATGCTCCGGTGGACGGGACTCTCTATCTTGGGAGCGGCTTCTCAGAGAAACATCAGTATGCCTCCTTGGATGCTGGCGGGTAACTATAGACTCTACCCTAACCTTTACGTGATCCTCGTAGCTGAGCCAGGAGTCGCGAGGAAATCCACAACATTGGCGAAGGCTGAGGCCGTTGCATCCGCGATAGACGCCCTGACCCTGGCTGCGACCTCTTCATCCGATGCTTCGCTTCTCGTACAGCTTGAGACCGCAAAGAATCAAGCAGTCTATGTCATCGCAAGCGAGTTCTCCTCATTCATGCGAGTCAGCCGTGATGACATGTATGGAGCCCTAGTTGACCTGTTCGACAATAGGACAGAATACGTCCACGCGACGATTGGCCGAGGTACTCAAGTCATCGAGAGTCCTTCCGTAAATCTGCTTGCCGCTACGACGCCCAACTGGGTAGCCTCGGAGATGCCTCGTCATGCTCGGGAGGGTGGATTCACGTCAAGATGCCTGATGGTTTATGAGCAGAAGCCTCGCGAGTTCAAGATCCTTACTAAGGAGACTGAGAAAGACCTCTCGAAGATAAACGCTCTCAAACGACGTAACGAACGTTACATGGAAAACTTGGTCCACGACATCGGGCACATCGCTAATAATGTCAGTGGAGAATTCTCGTTCGAAGATGAAGAAGTACGCCAGGCAGTCATCAGCTGGTACGAGGCTTATGCACCACAGATGTTGCAAGTCGGGGGACCGACCAAGAATTTCCTCGCTCGAAAGCACATTCACGTATTCAAGGTCGCCATGCTCCTTAGTTTGAGTTCGTCTGATGATCTTGTTATCTCCCTCCGAGACTTCAACGAGGCCAGGGAGATGGTCGATCGCGTCGAAAAACGCCTTCCATATCTGTTGAGCGCAATAGGCAATAACCCCCTGAGCGGGTCGATGAGGCAGATCGCTTCTCTCATCGCTAAGAGTAATGGAACTCTCAGAGAAAGCGACATCTTCGCCAGATTCTATGGCCAGCTCAAGGCTTCGGAGATTGATGAGGCGCTCATGGGACTGCGGAGGGCCCAAGTCGTCGAACAGAAGGCCAAGCCAAACTCGACCGAGCGATTCTACAAGGCTGCTGACGACACGAACCTTCAACTTTTCCTCGATTCGTCGGAGTGAATGATGAGTATTTTCGGTGGCATTTTTGACGGACTAGGACTGGGCAGCGTCTTTGGTGGAAACCAAAAACAACAGGCTCAGTTATCTCAACAGACGCTATTTCATTCGACTCAAGCGCCTCCTCAACTATTACAGCGATTCGCCCAACTCCTCAGTCCCGGCCTCGCTACGGCTTTCCAAGCCTTATCTGAAGGGCGTTCTGAGAGCCTCGAGGACCCTACTCTGTCTCGAAGGATCATTGTAGGCTTTCAGCCCCAATACTTCCTCAAATCCGCCTTCGCCGGACCAGAAGCGATACATGTCGTTGACCGCGTAGCTCCCGGGGATCCAAATGGTGGAGGGATCTCTTATTGGGGCGAATTGATTCGAAAGCCCGAGCCAGGCAAGGCGTCTCTCCTGTGGCGATCCGCTTATTACCCTGGCGACATCGATGGTGATATCAAAGTATGGGCCACCTGTATAGAGGGGCTGGCTGCTCCACGCGATCCATGGACGCATGTCGACGCCCTGTTCCGCGGCGACCCCTGCAGTTGCACCCCCAACAGCGAAGTTCCAGAATGCGAACCTTGCCCGGTCACGTCCAGATCCTCGCGTAAGCCCTTGTATCATCCAGTCCTTATACTGGACCGGCCAAGTTCCGAACTGACCAAAGAGCCTTCCGGGCACGGACCCCCATCCGGCCGGGTGGTTCGCGTGTCCGTAACGAAACAGGGTTTCATGAGAGAACTGAGTAGCGATGTAATCAGTTGCCTGTTGAGGCCCAGTAGTGTTGAGAAGCTGGAAGAAGTTGTCACGGTCTACGTCGCTAAAAGTCAGAAGCGAAGTCTTGCGCTCGAACTCGGGTCTGGTGATTTTCCCCTGCTGCAGATCCCCTATGTGGCGGCTGACGCGTCTCCTCATGGTATGGAAGGCGACGACCCTGGCCACATTATCGCCAGTCTGGTAAAGGTTGAATCCAATGTCACGGATGTCTTGCGCCGCGGAAATCCCGCCCCGAACTTTCGTGCGATATGCTCCAAAGGCGCTGCTGATCTTATCGCCAAATGCCGTGCCGAAAATGCGCTTGCCCAACTCACTACGAGCGAGATTCTCAGTACTGACTATTTCTCCTTGGAAGACTGGCAGAACATCGGTCACCGCGCCAGCAGCACGAGCCTGTTCCCACGCAAGCCGTGAGGTGCTAGGATCGAGCATGAAGTGTAGAGCCCCTGCTGTGTCAGTCGCACCCATGCGGGGGACAATCCTGAGCGTCTCGAAGATATTCCTGATAAGGAGCCCGGCTCTAAACGGGATCGTAGCTGTGTAGGTCGTGGCTGTGATGAGCCCGAGCATCTCTTGAGTAGCGTCCTCAGAGAAGTTCATCCCAAGCCGGCCAAGGGTTGCCTGAAGCCACTTCTGCACAACCTTCGTGCTCGGATGTGGGTCACCCCGAAGCTCGTCGATGTACCGGCGCATGATCCGACTTGTACGATCTCCATGAACCGGATCAGCCGCAATCACATCGAGGCCCGGTTTGATGATCTTCTCATGAATATCGTCAAAAAATCGGTTAAACATCCTCGCCCGAGTCATTCTAAAAGTCAGATGGGTAGGCGAGTCGATGTATACGTCAAGCTCTCCAGTTGAGAGTTTCCCCGCGAGGTATGTCCCGTCCGGCCCGAGGTATCTCTTGATGATCGGTGCGTCTGGTGTCATCCCGGCCTTGACGAATCTCCTGAGCTCTGGGATCGTTACAGCGAGATGCCTAAGCGCACCCTCAGGAGCTGCCCCCGTCCGGTTGTAGGTGCTGACGAGGATTGTCTCCATCTCCCGAGCAATGTCGATCTCCTTGGGAGTCATTCTCGCTTTCTTAGCGAACTGAGATCTCGAGGCTTTGGCACCCATGAATCGAGAGACGTTGACCAGATTTACGTCCTCAGCCTGAAGGGCTAGAGCTACGGCCCGGATCTTGGCAACTTTCGTCGCCGGCATTCCCTGGGCCTGAGCGATAAGCTCTGGCGTCCACTTTTGATTCCGGGCTGCGACGAGATTCGTATAGAACGCTCGGTCTGCTTGTGTAAGTCGAGGATTGTTCGTAAGCTCAAATTCTGCCTGCACAAGCCGGGCCTTCTTGTTCTTCACCCAGCCATTCAGCGAAGACCAGTCCCCCACCCTGTCGGCTACGTCATAAATGATCCCAAACCTACTAAACGCTGCCGCCACACGAAGCTCGTCTGCATTGAGACCTCTCCTGACGATATTGCCTTGATCGTCGAAGTTTACGAGAGGAGTCCGAAGAGGATCGAGAAGCTCCTCCTTAGAGAACGCCCCAAGATACTTTGTAATGAGTTTCCGGCGCTCGGGTGGCATGAGCTTCACATCCGAAAAGAAGTCCCTCATCGCGTTATTCAGAGTACGATCCCTACCGACCTTGGTTTTCTCAGCAGCTCGACGGAGGGCACCACCCCTAACCTTGCCCAAGCCTGCATCCGGAAGATTCCTGAACGCCTCGATGTTTTTGATCGCGCCCTGAGCTGCGTCAAACACCGTAGCTGTGGGAAGCCTCAGTTGATCTTGGACTCTCCTGGTCCAGTTCGCCAATCCTGTAGCGATGGCCGGGAAGAAGATGTCGGACAGCTTCCTCGTAGCAGCCTCAGGAGGAAGGTCTAGAGCCCTAGACATAGGAGTCTCGGTATATCTGAGAGGTCTTGTCGAAATCGTCCCAGAGAGCCCATCGAAAGCACTCTCCGTCACAGGAGAAACCCCCGTATCCTGGAGACTTCCATACCTCAACGCGACTTCAGGAGCATATGGATCAAGCTCACGCAGATCCTGAACATGGGCCTCGTTCCCGAAATTCTCCAAGAATGCCCTCAGGTCATCCCTGGTCTCGAAGTTGAACTCCTGCCCGTTCGGATCTACCAACCGATAGACCCCGTCAGTTTCGTAGTCGATGTTATAGCCCATCCGCTCGCCAATATCGGTCAGATCAGCATCGAGTGTCTTCTTGAGCTCTACAAACTTCTTAAAGCCCCTTTGCTCTCCTGCGAAGACGTTCTCAATCGCATTTCGAAGATCCGGCTCCATGACCCTGAGAGCACTCTTATACTCAGAGTCCTCCACAAGCCGGCCAAAGAATTCCACCTCACGTTGAGGAACTCCAGCAGAAAGAAGTTGAGATTCGACGATATCCCTATGATCGAGAGTGAAGACCTGGTCATTAGTTGTACCATGAACTCGTCTTACAGTTGCCGGAGCGACACCTTCTCCAACCTGACCCTCCCGAGAAATGATCTTGACGATCCCCTCATCGTTGAGCAGAACCCCGGTCTTCCCAGCAGCGCGGGCGGCTTCGAGGGCTTCATCTATGCTCCCTCCGAGTTCGTCCGCATTCCTCACAAGGAGATTCTCAACGAAGTGCCACCTTGCTTCAACTACTCCCGTCGCCGGATCAAGAACATTCAGCTTGAACATGCTCGGCGGCTTCTCAGCCATTTGCATGACTGCTCTGACGACTTGCTCCTGAATTCTGGCGGCTCTGGCAAAGGTCGGCTTGGTCACACCCGAACCCACAACCGGCAAAGACCTACCAGTTCTCGGGTTGAAGATCTTGAGTCCGACTTCTCCACCAAGCGTTTGGGAGGGGAGAACCTCAGTGACTCTCCATCCCTCTCCCCGAAAGATCACATCCTGTCCGTCGAAGAATCCGCGATTAAAATATTGAGCCCTCTGCTGAGTAGTTGGCCTGACCGCCTCGCCTTGAACACTTCCCCGAGGTAGATTCTCTACAACGAATCCACTCGCCTTCCCCTGAGCTTCCATCAAATCAGCCATATTGCTGCTGAGTCTTTGAGGAAGCGCAAACTCGTCTGTAAAGAGAAGCCTAAGCTTAGGAGAATTCTCGCTAATGACTTTACCAAGTGCCCTCGTAGCACGAGGAGCGACCTTGAGAGCGACTTCAGGATCTAGAAGCATAAGCTCCGCGAGCCTAGAAATCAACTCCGTATCCCTAAGATAGTAGTCGAGGTTCCCGTTGATCGCCTCTCTGACAGCGCTTCGAGCAGTCTCTGCGATTTGAACGGAGCGTCCCTTACGAAATAGCTGTTCCCTCCCGGCTGCAGCGAATTGATGACGGCCGACCATTTCCTCGGTCGCCCTAAGAAGTTCTCCTGACTTTCTTATCCCGTCCGGCCCGACGTCTCCAATCAACGAGCTAACCAGCTTAGGATCATCAAACCCGAACAACTCTGCGACGAGCCCAAATTGGTCATCCGCTGTTTCACTTCTCGTAAGAGCAGAGACTTTATCCTGAGTAAGCTTAAACCTCAGAGGAGATCTCTTTGTTGCAACGAGCATCAGATCATGCATGTACTCATGCACAAGAGCCGAGACGGCCAAGCCTCCCTCGTTGATCGTACCTTCACGAATACGGATTTCACTTCCGAAACCCCTACTCGTATCAATAATAGCCGCCGCGCCGACAGCCTCTGTTCTAGGAAGAATCCCTACACCTGTAAGTCTTGAAGCTTCTCCAGGAGTCTTAAGAGAAAGCAAACTTAGGATTTCTTGGACCGAAGCTCTCTGATCTCCCTCACCCAAGAACTTACCGTATGTACTCCATTGCTCCTTGGTACCGAGGGCTGTCTCGAGATTCGACCTAAAGAATCCATCGAGGACCATGACGTCTACGAGCCCTGTATCTGGATTCTGGCGACTCATAAACTCATATCTCTCAGAGCCGGCTAACTCCTTTAGCTTTCTCTGAAACGTCATGAACTCTCGTTTCTTGAGCCCTAAAAGTTCGACGCTTCCATAGACCTGAGAATAACGAGCCTGCTTCTGGAGAATGTCCGGAAGAGTCGCAGCAGGAGGATTCTCGTCGATTGCCGCAATCCGGTTGATCTTGTTCTGAGGAGTCCGGCCAGCATCAATTGAAGCTTCCTGGCTCATCCGATATGCTGTCGGATCAAGCGAGGCCGCCGTCTCCATGTTGATGTTCAGAGGCCTCTCAGGAGTAGCCGTAGCTCTCGTGGCTTCGCCGGTACGTGCTCCGATCCGGCCAAACAACCTGACCATCCCTGCGTCTGCCGCAGCGCCGATCAAAGTCCCGAGGACAATCCTCTCAGGAAGCGTACCTCGCGACATCTCATCTGTCGCTCCCAACTCGACGATATTCCCTGCTATCGCGCCACGAATGAGAGCCTGGGACGTTGGACTCAAGGTCGTCGCTAAACCTGTCGCCCCTAAGCCCACACCCGCAGCGATATCTAGCACAAGAAAAGGTACAGTCACCCCAGCGAACTCTCCAAGAATTCGAGGGAGGGGCCTATCCCTTATCCTGGCAAGCTCAGCCGGCCCTTGGACTCCAGCGAATCTCAGCGGCAATGTCGCACCCGACCTTACACCCCGAACGAAGCTCTCCTTCACTCCACGCTGCACATCCGGGAAAGCTTGAAGCTCTTGCTCACGCGCTTGGAATGCTCCGAGTTTAGCAAGCCCCTCCTGAGATACGCTCACTGCTTCAGGTCGTCTCCCCACGATTGGACCTTCGAGCCTCAGAAGGGACTCCTCTACGAGATTCGAGGGTGGCTGAGCACCTTCCCCGGCTGCCAGTCTATCCAGAGCTTGCTGGACCCTTTCTTCAGGAGTCGCCATTAGAAGATTCCGGTCCCAGAACCGATTGGAGGAACACGCTGACGTATGGACTCTTTTCGCTCTTCTCTCTTTCGTCGAGCGTCAAGAACTTCCTGAGCCTGTTGCTTCTGCAGAGGATCGGCTTCAGGATTCGCGATGATCCCATGCAGGTCAGCATCTCCGAGCTTCCTGAGTCGCTGCAGCGAAGCCCGAGCTTTGAGCTTCTCTTCTTGAGTCTGCTTCGGCTCATCAGGGCCTTTGTCAATATCCGACAACACCCCGAAGACCTCGTTAACCTGATCAATGTACTTCTGCCGTAGCTCAGGACTGAGACTCTGAACGAACGGACTTGCGTCTGCGAGAGCTCTGAACTCCTCCGGCCCTCCCTTGGCCATGACCTCAGTCCCAACCTGCACATGATTCTGCCATGTTGGAATGAGTGACTGATCAAGTTCTCTTGGGACATCAACTTGAGTGACTCTGAACTTGCCCTTGTTGCCAAAGAGTCCAGTCTCATCGCCTACAGCAATCGGAATCTGCTGAGCCGGCGAGAGTCCTGCGGCTGAAAGGAGAGAAGCTTCGACCTCATTAATCCGATTCAGCTGTGCGACACTCTGCTGCACTGTCTCAGGATCAGTCGTCTCCTCCATCTGAGTCGTGATCTCCTGACGCTGCTTCGATGCATCGAGGAAAATCCTCGCAACATCGATGGGATCAAGTCCCTGACCTGCTTCGAGCTTCTTCTGAGCAAGCTCAAACCCGAACTGTGTTCTTAGGAGCAGAAGTTGGGCCACTCCTTCCCGGCCAACGCTCCCTATCATGGCCTCGAAAGCCGGATCTCGTTCTGCCAAGTCTCGAATTGCGTCGGTGTTCTCCTGGAAAAGCTGTGCATTCTCAGCCCCAAGATTCGCCTCAGCCGCAGCCTGTGCTGCCTGAAGCTTCGGAAGATCCTGGTCGATGAGCGCCTGAGCCTGATTCTGAGCGAACAACGACTGAACACTCTGAGCCTCTCCCGTCGCTCCTGCCGCTCTCGTCTGAGATCTCGTGGCCTGGACAGCCTCACTCACAGCCTCTGGGGCTTGAGCAAGTTCCTGACCTACCCGAGTCTCGAAGGTCAGCCCTGCGGCCCTAGACTTGATAGCAGCCCCAAGAATGTCGCGATTTCGCTTATTCGAGGGATCTTGCCCAAGCCGGATGAGTGTCGCTGTCAATGCATCGTCCTCCCCGACTTCCTCAGTGAGCGCATCGAACTCTTTCCCAATCTGCTCACCAAAGACAGGATCTGTCAGAGCTTGAAGTCCCTGTTGACGTTGGCTTCCCCTCGGGTCTATGATCCCTGGCAGAGCTTGCCCAATCCCTGCGAGGGCAGCTCCAATGTCTTTGCCGGGGTCAATCAGAATCTGAAGTAGCATTATATCGTTCCTCCTTGGAATGGATTCTGCTGACCCACGAGCGTGCCCTCAAGAGGATTCGTCACCTGAGCTTGATTCCCTATGCCTCCGGGTATGATCGAAGGTAATCCAGGAGGCAACCCTCCAAGGACTGATCCTACTCCTTGAGCAGCTCCACTCAGAGCTCCAAGACCAGACACGATCGGGTTCTGCTGCAAGAAGGTCTGCTCAGGAATGATCCCCTGCCCAGCAAGCTGAAGGAAAGGCGCAAATCCTTGAGCCCCAATGTTCGACTGAAGGCCGATCGCCTGAAGCAAGCGGCTCATCTGGTCATTGAAACTCTGAAGCCCGATATTCCCAAGCACGGCCTCCTGACGAGGAACAGCCTCAGCTAGGAATCTCCCTTGAGCTGTCTGATTACCAGTCCCAAAGCGCCCACCGCCTATCGAGAAACTCTCATTCAGCTGAGCCAACGCCTGTTGATTCTGCTGTCCGAACGTCTCTGTGAGGGCACTAAAGAGGGGCGAGAGATTGAACTCTCCTCCTCCTTCGTTGATAAACTGAGAGATATTGGTCCCAGCTTGTCGTTGCAAAGGCGTCGCGACCTGGCTCCCTTGTGCGAGTTCGCGCCTCAGAAGATCAAGTACATCTCCCGACAGAGGAGTCGCTTGGGACTCCGGTTGAATCGTCTGCGGCTTAGGAGCCATTTTGATCCTCCTCCCTCATGATTTCGTCCAACTCGTGCTCCAAGATTGAGTAGAGGTTCGCATCGAACCACTGATCATATTTCCTCACGCACTCTTTCATCCGACCCTCCTTCTGAAATCCGATTCGCTCAACCCCACTAAGGAGGGGCGTGGCGTACAGAGCCACCCTCGTGTAGACTCGATGAAACCCATATTCCTGAAAGACGTACTTGAGCATCTTACGAATGAGAGGCTCGCGACCCCTCAACCTACGATCCCAGAAGCTAAAGTGAGCCTGAGCCTCTACGTCCGCGACCATATCTGTGAGATAGAGAATCCCAACATCGTCAACTTGCCAAAGGAGCCCATTCGCCACCGGCTCACCCTTGCCGTTGATACTCAGAAAGATTGACGAGAACCCCTCAGGCGTATTCGGTACATGATCGTTGAACACGACATCGAACTGCTTCAACCGATCATAATACGCCCTGAGCACATCAAGACTCAGCTGCACCGGCCAGACTTGTCGGGTGAAAGTCCCCTCAGGCTCTTTACAAACGACCTCGACGATAGGTTCGGCTTGTGTGGCTTCAGCGATCATAAGACAAAAATCCTCGCGAATTGGTCCTGCGTCGAAGCAATCAGCAGGATCTCTTTATCCCAATCGTTCGTGTTGGCGCCGTAGATCGCGCCAGGAGAATCCTTAACAATCACGATGAATCCGATAGGCACATACCCAAGACCATGATGAACTGTACTCACCATGTTTGCTGCAAGATTCACCTCAAGAAGTGTCCCCTGCACGTTATCTTGAAGCATGAGCCCACCATTGAGTATGCGAGCTAATTGCTCGTTTTGGGCCTCCATGTCGGGTTGAGGAAAAAACTTCATATCCGCGACCTCGGGACCGCTCCTGTTTTCCTCAGAAGCTTTGCACCCCAGTTGATCAACTGCAACTTATGAACAGCTGAGACGATCCTCAGATAGATCCGCTCACCTGACTTCTGTTTATAGCTTGAGTCGTAACGAAAGTATTGACCCGACCCAGGCATCACGATCGTCCTCCGTTTGCCCCATCTTCGGTCTTCGTTCGAGTAGTCGATAAGAACCCTCCCCCCGAGAGGAGCTCTCATTGAGTACCGAGAGTCCTTCAGAACCCAACCACTCATATCACCGCCTAGGTTCTGACTCTCAGCGATCATCTCGACAGGAGTTCCGTCGTAATCTCGATCCCCCTCCTGTATCAAGACCTTGCCATCCACAGTCCCCTTGAATACACTCGACAATGCCTCTAGGTCTGATCCCCAATCATCCACGACACCAGAAGGGTTTGGCTTCAGAGGATCATTCGGATCTGGGATTTGAGCATCAATCGTCCCAACAAGGTCGTCGATCTGAATTTCATCCTCTCCACCAACTCCAACAGACAAAGTCGACACACCGTTGGGTCCCATGTCGAATTGGAACGATTTTGTCTCGATCGAGTAAACCCAAGTGAGATTGATAGTCTCTGGATCAACCTCAATCGGCAGATTATGAACCCCTGTGAATTGGTTCAAATCTACTGTCATTCCCAAATGATACTCATTCCAGAATCTGTCATAAGTTCCCTTGACCCAAGGAGTCTTAAGCAAGCCTCTGAACAGCAGGGGCCGGATGGCTGATGAAATTTTCTGAGGCAACCCACCCGGTGCCATGAGGTAGATCCCATTCGTCGCTCGATCAGCCCACATGAGCCCACCAGGAATCTTGACTGAACTATGAGGCAAGTCACATCCGACCCCACTGATGAGTGACAGAAACCTAAACGGAGCGCTCGCAATTCCCTGTCTCACAGCCAACCAAACTGACCGCTCTCTCAGGATCACAAGCGAGTCTCCAAGGATGTGTAGTCCTGTGATCTCATCTCCCTGATCACTTGGAGCACTCTCAAGAAAGTCCGAACCTGCGCTCTCATTCACGAGAGGATCCCACTCGAAAGGATCTCCGTTAGCACTCCAAGCGATATTTGTTCCGACCTGACCACCCGAAGGCGACTTGATATTCGCAACCACGATCCTATCCGCGAATGCCTCACAGAATCGTGCTGTCGGAGCACCGGGGACTCTCGCATGGATCTTTGCGTTGAAGTCCACGTACTTCAACCTATCAGTTGGACTCGTGATAAACATCCAGTTGAGACTCGTGGTCGCGTCCTGTTGACGCTCTGATTGGAATCCAGGCCCGGGACAATCGATCCAAATCCCCTCTTCAGAGCTGATCTTTATGGTCGCCTTCGTTGTTCGAACGAGCCACGTGTTCTCCTGAAGAAACGCTGTAAAGAGTCCAATGACCCGATTTGATCCGATGATGCCTGCGTATGTCCTGGTCCCTTCTCTGCGCTCGAGGTACCGTCTTCTCGATCTCGCATTGATAAGCAATCCCCACGAGCCTGGGGGCCTATCCTCATCAGGAACGCCCTGCCAAATCCCGTTCGTTGGATCATTGACAAAATGCTTCCTGTGAGGAAGTTGTTCTCGACCGGAGCCAGTAAGTGCTGCTCCAGCTTCGGTGCTTCTCGCGACAGGCGCTGCTGCAGTCCGTCGAGGGGTCATACGAAGTTCTCCCGGAAATACAGGACCACATTGATGTTCACTGGAAGACCATTAGCCAACGCAGCTCCGTTGACGTCTCTGACACCGACCCGAATCACGTTTCCTCCTGGACCCGACCAGTTCTGGACGTAGGCTGCTCCACTGACCCCTGTCCTCACAAACCCAACCATACCTACGAAGCTTCTGTTACCAACAAATCCAAGTTCGAGATCCGCAGGAAAGTCATCAAGATCAATATCGATCGCTCCTCCATTTGCTGTGTTAGCGTCGATTATGAGCATGAAGTGGAAACCCCTGAATGGACCACCTGTAAATCCAGTCCCCGGTAAATAAGTCCCGGAGCGCTGCTGTGCTCCAAAGATTTTCGTATAGGAGTTTGGTGGAGCTTCGTACACATAGAGAGCCTCGAGATCGCTCCTGTACCACACGAAGCCTTCTCGATCAACTCCTCCAGGCACGCCGGGATCAGTTGTTGATACATTTACTCGGGCTGAACCAGCGACCAAGACTTTCGGGTCTGTCGCATCGGTGCTCCATTCGAAGATGACCTGTTCCAACCGCTCACGCATAGCGATTTTGAGGTTCCTGATCTCTAGATCAAGATCCTTTGCATCTACGACTGCACCGTCCGGCTGAGCCTCGTTCCATCCTATCGAATAAGCCACTACCACCGCCTCCTTCCGTAGTACGGATCGTCAGGTGCAATATCTGGATCTACGACGCCCGTGCCGGGGTCGTCATGTTGGACAATCAACCCCGCAAAGGGGTCCCTCTCTTCCTTATTTGCCGTAGGAATCGCCGTACGGATTTTGCTGATCTGTGAATCTCCCGCCTGTTGCTGTAGGTTGTAGTCCTGCTGATAGAAGTGACCCCTCGAGATAGCCCCCTCCACCACGATCTCATGCCACGTTCTCGGAAAGTTAGGCGTGTCTATCGTGCCGGCAAGCAACGACTTCAGGGTCTTCAGAAAGTAGAACCGGATCGTGTAGGTCTGCTCAGGTACAGGCCAAAGTTTGATGAGTTGGTCTTGTCGAAGATAATACTCTGGCTGAGCTTGAGTATCCGTTCGCTCGTTGAAGATCCTGTCGTAGAAGCTCTGAGTCATTCTCTGCAACGGGATCGACATCTGTGAATCTGGCTGAATCACAGCCAAACTCTGAATCGCATCTACATCCGCGACTGTGAACCCATCCAAGCTGATCGAGTCAGATCCTTGAGCTACATCTACTTCAGTCCTGAAGTCTTTCTCCACGAACGGGAATCGACTCTCGAGATCCCAGTATGACAGATTCAGAAGCTGATCGCATTCCTCGTCTGGAAGCTCGTCGATATCAAGGCCGCCAAGTCCTTTACGAGTCAGCTCTCTCATCTCCTGGATGTCCAACCCCGGTGCTGTCATACTGCCTCCTTGAGCATCGTAGCTGATGACACAGCCACAATCGTCACTCCTGGACTATCGAACTTCGGACCTACCTCAACCCTTACTCGCTCAACATATCTAAGCGTCTCGTTTTGACCTTCTTTGAGAGGGATAAACCGGCCCTCGTCGTGCTCCAACCTGAGCCCAACATGACCGTCGCCCACGCCATTGGGCCGGATCTCCCAAACTTCCTCGTCGTCTAGCCAAATCCAAGTCCCGATAAAAGGCTCAGGTTTGACTGAGAGGGCAATTAGTCTCTCACGCATGACGTCTCCTCTACCTCGGTGGTCCGATGTAACCACGCGGGTCAGGACGGAAAACATTGACGGTAATGAACGCCGCCGCTGTCGATGTCCCACCCGTATTGTCGATGGTGTTGTCGGCTGTGACGGTGAACTCATCCGTCAAAGTCACACCATTCGTGACGTCCAGGACACTTCGGATCTGGTCATTCGCGAGAATGCCCGCCACCGTGACTGGTCCTGCTACGGCTCCTGGAGCCGAAAACTGATACTCCGTCTGTCTAGGCATGGTCAGCTCCTCTAGGGCTTGGAACCCGCCCAGCCTCTCCAGTCGAAGAAATACACGTTGATCCGCTGACGCGCCCAATACTTGGCCGCAATCGTGTCGAAGTCGAACGTGTCACGAAACTGCGGACGCACCCGGAAGAGAAAATGAGCGTCATGGAGCCCGGTGTCTCTCATGAACCAGTCATTGTTCTGCGTCTTGTAGTGCGCCACGATTGCCCGAGCCGTACCCTTGCGGGCCAGGATCGGATTGACCTGATTGTCCTGCGTGAACGGCTCCAGTTGACTGTCGTTGATCTGAGCAGCCACCCACGAGTCCGCGACACTCACCACGACCGTATCCGGCATGATCGGGATCGGGTCACCGGTCTCATCGAGAGTCCGTTCCATCAGGTCGTACATGGCTTGCATCCCCGTGATGCCAATTTGGACATCCGTGGCAAGCCGGTTGGCGCCCGTAGAGGCGCTGTTGATGAGGAGATGGCTCGTCGCGATCATCGGCTCACCATTCATGCCGGTGAAAACAGCTCCGGTGAAAGCATCGTCGAGCAGGGCCGCCGCCTGATACTCCTGCGTCAGCCTCGTGCTACGACCAAGCCACTTCGCGTTCTGGTTCGCCCGGTTGTAGAGGTCATCCTCGATGAGCCGCTGCGAGACTTGCATCCCGAGGGCATACTCCGTATCGATATAAATGACCTTGCTCCCCTGCACCCCGTCGATGTAGGTCACAGGCTCCTGCTCACCGCGTGAGGGCATCCGAGGAAGCCCCGCAACGTTGAGTGCCTCGACCTCCGCTCGATCCTGCGATCCGACTCTCAGAATCTGAGAATACTCCTCAGGATACTGATCGTACGAGTCGCGAAAATCGCGGCGCAGTCCTGGGCGGAGCAAGTGATTGAAAGCTCCGCGTACCTGCATAAGCTACACTCCCTTCTTTACGCGAAGGCTAGGAGGCTGAAAATTTCATATGAAATTCTCAACCCCCATCATAACCCTCACTCGTTAGAACGGCCTCACGGCCGACGGAATCACGAAGACCCACAATGTGTTCAGGTTGTCGTCGATCTTGGTGACCTGGAACACGACATCGGTCGTGTCGCCCTGATCGAGGAACCACTCACCGAGGGTCGCCGCAGCAGTGGACTTGACCATCCCATACTGCTCACCAACGATGAAAGACGAGAGGTCCGTCATGATTGCCCCTGCCGCCGCTGCAACCGCCTGACACAAGTAGATCTGCTTCTCGCCGGCCTTGGCAACCCCAACTCGCCCGGTTGGTCCAAGACCTGCACCACTGACAGCTTCTTCGAGCGAAAATCCGACGATCCCTGTGACTGTCGATCCACCGGGATGCTCAATGAGATCCCCGGATGCATCTGCATCGACAGGAGATCCCCGAAGGAAGCTCGTCGCTGCCTCGACCGGATAATTCTGAGTATCCGGTACTTCTCCACGCGCGAACTGAGTCGGCTGGATTCGAATTCCCATCTTAAACTCCTTAGCCTATGTGGCTTCTTGTGACCGAATCTTCCTGGACGAGTAACCCAGCACCTCCGGCCTTCTGCTCCTTGAGGGAGCGCTTCTTATACTCCTCAATCGGACCCCGCATCTTACGGGCCTTCATCTCCTGCTCCACTCGCTCGATCATGTTGTACCTGTCACGAGGTATTGACATGAGCACAACATCACCGATCTTACGTCGGGTGTCCCCGGTCGAGTGGACTCCTACACCTACTTGCGATTCGAGTTCATAGCCGAGTAGCTTGAATTTCTCGAGGTCGATCTCTCGATCCCGAACCCAGACGTATCTCTTGTCTGGGTCTCCGTCCTTGACTCGAATCATATCACTCACAAGTCCCATCGAAAGGACCTGAGCGATTCGTGCTTCCTCAGCCATCTGAGCCGCAATAAGCTCAGCTTCCTCTGGCGAGGCATCTTCACGATCATCGTCATCAGGCTCGGTGCCTGCGAGGATCTGATCAATGCGCTCACCGGATACGATCACTTCTGGTTCGTGCTGCTTATGGAAATCCTCAGGCATTGGTCGGCACCCTTTCTGTCTTGATCGCGTCTCGATCGTGAGTGATGACCTCGTCCTCAGGCATCTCCTGAAGATTCAGGAACTCCTCCTTCGTCATCTTCCACTCTCTCCTGAGTCTCTCCTCATGCTCTGTCAGAGCTCGATCAGCCGCGACAGGAGGAGCCGGCGGAGGAGCGCTCGATGGCCGGTTCTGTGGAGGAACCATGCGATCTCCCTGAGGAGGCACCGGCGTTGCCGAAGGTGTTGCTGCTGGTCCTGGCTCTGTGGGCGCCATCGGTACTGTCCCTCCTCTTGAGGCTACATAGCCTACGGCCGAGTAATATGCCGCACGGACGATCTCGTCTGTAAGTTCAACTTGGGCCATGTTCGGATTCCGAAGCATCTGGTCGATATACGGCCGATATGTCTCGAAATTGGCGAACTCTCTCGCTACTGTTTCGAACGGATCAGGAGCTGGATTCCTCAACGCTCGGATCTCTTCCCGAAGAGGTGCGACTGTCTTATCGAGAGCCTGCTGAATCGCAACCGCCGGCTGATCGAAGAAGTCCACACTCTCTTCTGGAGCCGCAGGCGGAGGAGTCACCGCAGCCGCATCATGAGCCTGAGTAAGCGCCCTCGACTGGCTCAGCGTCGTCCCTTCAAGCATCTCCACGTACGCCTCGATCTCCTGAGGGCTCTTGTCCTTGAGCGTAGCTCTCGAATACTCATGCGCCGGAGGTTCTGCTGCCGGAGGAGTAACCCCTACAACTGGAGGCTCCTCAGTGCTCGGAGTCGTAGGCTCCGACCCAACCGGTATCGAGCTCGGCTCGCTTGTCGGAGTCGCTTCGGGCGTCACGCGCCCTCCCTGATCGTTCCCTTGATCGTTCATCCTTTAACTCATCCTTTCGATTAAGGATTGCTTGCGGGAGGCCGAGTACACGTCTAATCCCCCGCTCTTCTTGAACTGCATTCCAAGCCTCTCCAGGAGACTTGGCACTAAACCTGCTGTTTGCCGTGTCATCAGACAGCTCCCTGACGAGCTGCAAGAATAGAGGCCAACCTGTTGTCTCCATTAGGGCCGCTAGGTCCAAGAGCTTGTCCAATGGCAGGCGGAAGAGCAAGCTGGCCCCCATTTCCTCCTGGCTGTCCCTGCTGCCCGGGCTGTCCAGGCTGTCCCTGTTGTTGTCGTTCATCTGGATCTCCGAGTAAGAGTTTCTCCAAATCAGCAACGCTGAAGGTCTCGAGTAGACGCTTGATGAGCTCTGAAGAAGTACCCAAAGCCTGCATGGCTAACTGCAAGAAGACCGTTGGATCTTCCGTGATCTGCATTATCGAAGCTCCAATTTCCATCTGGCCCCGATAGTAGTTCTCCATGATCTGAGTCAACGCAAGCCATTGCTGCTGTTCTGTCTCCTGATTGATCAGACTCGTCGAGGCCGTAACCTCCATGATGGCCCCGATCCTCACGAACGTAGGCGGCAGTTCGAGGACCTGCTGAATGAGAATCCCATCTTCTCCTTCAACAATCCAGTGCCGACCCTGATCTCCGAACTGCTGATAATTCGCGAGCAGATCGGTCCCGAGGAGTCCGAGCCACCTTCTCACGTTCCGAAGCACCATATCGAAACGCTTGTTGCCTTCCCTGAGGCGTGCGAGATCTCCCGTCGCTGTTCCAGGCGTTCCCTGATCAGGCTGACCAAGAATGACCTCGTTAACCCCCGTCCTTCTCTCGCTGTACTGAAGCACCGCTTCCTCATTCGCGTATGACGACGGATAGACCTCGCTCATCTGGAGCTCTTTCACATCCGCTACGTCATCGAGGAACCACAGCTTCCCAGGGAACACAGGCTCTTTAGGTCCGTAGCCTGAACCCTTCTTAAGCGCCAGCATCCTCATATTCGCGAGAGTCGCGTTATCGAGACGCTGTCTGTGAATCGTCGTGACCTCAGCCTGAAACTGCTCGTTCTGTTTCCCTATCCCAATCCCATAAATCCGGCCCTCCACAGGGACATACTGAGCGATCTGATATGGCCGCCTCAGGTCATCATACCAATTATACCTGATTGCGAGCACAGTCTTCGACCGCCAGTGCATGTCAACAACGATCTCCTCATCGATCCCGTCGTTGTCAACATCGAACGAACACCAGATCTCCTGGACCTTGAAAGTCTCTCTCCAAATCGCTCGCTCGTTCGCGATCTCGTCGAGATCCTCCTGATAGGCCTGAGACTCTCCGGCGTGTTCCAGAGATCGATCGACCCACTGATTCTTGATCTCCTCGACAGCCTCCGGCATGTACTTGCCGCTGAGCGACATTTTCTTGAGCTGTGACCACGTGAACACATGCTCCTCACCTACCCACGATGAAGTCTGTGGGTCCTTCTCGAAGAGACGAATCAAGAAGTTCGCAAGGGGCACCCAATCGAGGCACGCTCCGTTTTTGTAGTCCCAGAAATGCTCGACCTCCACACCAGAAATCATGCGGAGACTCTTCCTCACATCTCGGTCATAGCCGGACTTGCCCACAGCTGTCCCGAGTTTGCACAGTTCCATCAAGGCATCCTGACAGAACCTGAACATGTTGATCGCCGCCGGATTCTCAATCTCCGTCTGGAACCATTCCTCAACACTCGGAGCCGCATTCAGCCAGTCGATCGTCTTCGGCCTCAACGTATAGAACGGATCTCCACTGAAGAGCGTATTGAACAGTCTCGCATAGACCGCCTCAACCGAGATTGCCGTGAGCGGAATGACGATGTTTGCACTTCTCGGGAAAGGCCAATTTCTGACCTTATTCCTTGGCCGAGCCCAATACTGAGCTTGCCAATGAGTCCAATCGTCAACGAGGGGCTCTCGCTCGACCCAACATCTCCTAAGCTCCTCATAGAGCCAGTTCACGAGATCCGTCTCACGATCTTCGCCCAGATTGATCATTCGAGGCCACTGACCCGAGTCTACGGGTGGCGGAGCCTCAGACGGAACTGGAACCAGACCTTGCCAGGCCGGATCTAATGTTGTACCGAGTGAGACAGTCATTCTTTATTTCCTTTCCAAAGCCCTCTCAACCATTTCCGCAAATCTGCTGTCGTTTTTGGAGCAATCAGACTCAGCGCGATGACGAGAAAAACAACCCTAAAAGCCTCCGCAACGATGCTACGATCAAGGACTCCTCGATATTCCTGCAATCCCGCCGATCCAAGAACGACGATCAAGATTACCCAACCTGCAAGGATTGCGCTCCAACCGTTGGGCTCTTTCATTCACGAAGAAACAGTCGAGTGTAAAAAGCCACCAACGGATCTCTCACTCTCCCGTTTTGAAAGATCGACACAATTCCGATCCCGACCTCATGATCGAGAATGACCTCGCCCCCTCCGGTTTCCCCAGCCGTAAACGGAACAGTTACCTCAGGCACCCCATCAAGTCTGAGCTCGAACGATCCATCCTCTGCGGTATCAGCTGCCGCCCAACTAGCCAGAACTATCAGACGTTCAAGACGAGAAATATAACCGTAGGTAGCATCCATCACTTCCCCGAACATATTCCTCATATACGCGTCGTCGATCCAGTTGCGCCCAAACCCATAGACCTGAAGCCCATCCACGGACTCCCAGATCAAATGCTCCTCGTTCCAAAAGAACCAGAGGCCAAGATCGGTACGATAGTGCATCCAAGGTTCATTTGGACTCGAAGGAAACGCGCCACCAGTCGTCATAGTCGCAGGCCCTGGAGGACCCTGAGGTCCCTCAATCACCGGCAACTGTGGCGGCGGGTTGACTCCAACTCCCGGAAGTTCTTTGGCCACTAGCTTCCTCTCGTGTACTCGCGCACAGCTGAAGGATCTTGTTCAAGCCGCTTCTTGGGAGGCTCGACACCCCGAGAACCTCTCCTGATCTTGATCTTTCTCCTCTTTCCTCGTCGAGACACGATCTGAGCAGCAGGCCCCAAATCCCCTTCTCGTGCCATCCCAAAGGCTTGGCCTGCCGCCTGAGCTGCTGACTTCCCTTCTCGACGCAGCTTCCCGATCTTCCTGCCGATTTGATCCCTTCCGATTCCTGGCATGTCAATACCCCGTAGTTGCGTCCCGAAGGTTCATGACGTACTCTTCAGCTTCGATATTTTCCTGTTCTTGTTTTGTGCTCTCGTGATCCCCGGGCAACCAGACCTCCGGGCCTTGTGCAAGCGCATCGAGAAGGTGCTCACTGTCCGTGATTCCGTACCATTCGTACTCATCGCGGAATCTGTGCATTCCCTCTTGGATATACACCTGACCAGACGCGAAATACGGTCCTAAACCCTTGATTCGAGCCCTTTTAGAGAATTTCGAGCGCCCTCCGGCCCCTTTCACGGGCTTGTACCTGTGAATCTGGGGATAAATCTTCATTTGGTCGCATTTATCCCTGAACCAGTAGGCAAACAGGCCCGAAAACACGACATCCTCGATTGAGATGAGCCTAGGCCTCCATTTGGCGAACATTTTGAACCAAATGTCTATCAACTCGGGTGGCTTCAGCCGGTCTTTGATGACCTCAAGGAGGAAGATCCTCTTTTTCTTGTCCATTCCAGCGACGATGATGCCACTTTCGTCACTTTCGTTGGTCTCCCCCATCGACGGGTCACACAGAATCACCCGGTCAAGGTCCCAGATCGAGATTTTCTCGCTTTGCTCACCATCAAAGATGATGATATTATGCCCAGCTGTGTTGTAGAACTTGAGCCACTTTGGATCGAACTCTGTCAGTGTCGAGTCCTTCGGATTGTTCGCATATTGCGCTGCGTAGACCCTAGGATTTTTCCTCATCCTCTCGATAAACTCCATCGAGAACTCCTCAGGAAAAATAAGGTTTCCACGTTCTAACACTCCGCGTGCATAAGTAGCCGCGACTCCATCCGGAATCGACTCACCCTGCATACATCTGAGGACACTGTTGGGCTTGTCAACCCCATACACATCGATCGCATGGGAGTACACATCATGAGGCCCCCACCGAGTCCCGATCAAATCCCACCCATCGAACTTAACTCGCGTGAGAAGAGAATTCACATTATCGAACCACGTGACAATCGTCTTCATTACGACCTGAGAGTCACGAGCAGCCTCCCCGATAATGTCGTCCAGGTTCAGGTGGTGATAATGCCGTCCCTGAGCTGCACCACCCGCACCGATTGTGTCGAACGTGGGCTCCTTTGGATGCGTGCTCCGAGGCAGCTCCAACTCCCACTTATTGATCCGCTGTCGTTTGCGGGATGGTACACACTCAGGAAACAACGCCAGCATGAGAGGCTTGCTCAAGAAGGCTTCGGCAATCTCAAAGAGAAATCTGGAAGCACTTTCGCGAGTCTCATGCGCGATCAGCATTTTGATGTCCGGCCCGAGGCAATAGGGCCAATCAGTCAGCCCTGCATCATTCGGGAGGGCCATCTGAATGCTCTCGCTGATTGTCTTCGCTGTTGACTTATAATGCCCACGAGGAAGCAGCAAGATCCGGTATTGCTTATTCCTCGTCTGTTCAAGCCACGAACAGAGATGCCCATGAAGCTTCGGAGACACAAGGTCATACCCGAGAATGCCGTACGTCAGGAAAAAGAGATCTTCCTTCGCACGTTTCCGCAGATGCTTCACCTGAGCCATCGTGAGATCACGATACTCATGCTCAGCTTCTTTACGTCTCTTCGACACGTACTCCTCTTGAGCAAGGAGAGTAAAGTCCTCCTCTTGAGGAGACCAGTCAGAAGTACGTACTTCGGTCACATTCCCTCCAACTCCGAAGGTCCAAGCTCCTCTGAATCGAGTTCCTCCCAAGAAGCCTCTTGAACGGAGTCAAATTGCTCCTTCTCCGTCGATTTCTCGAGAGCCGCGACTAGGCGCTCCTGGAGATCCTTGTCCATCTGTCCAAGAGCACCCTCTCCACCTATGTGACGGTCTTGTTTCGTAAATCCGATCCGGTTCAAGAGTTCTAAGCTGACACCATCTTGATGCTTCTTCGCACCGGAGCCGATGGTGAGTCCCTCTGCTTCGATTGTCTCTGCTAGGTTGGTGACTGCCCGAGGTCCTAGAGCAATCAACCTCTCCTCGACGTTTTCAACAAAGAACTCTTGTAACCGGTTCTTCCCTTCCACGATCATCTCATGGGCTTGCTTAGTACTCAAGACTTGCCCAACACTCGCTGTAGTCCTCTCAACGATCGCAGCGATCTCTACATTTTTCTTGCCGAGAAGATGAAGCATCACGATCTGTTCGTGAATAGGCTTCCACTTCGCAATCTCATGGGGCTTACCGTCACCATTCTGCACCCCAGGAGGTCTGCCTCTCCCCGACCCGTTTGATTCTTCTGTCAGAATTTCTTCTGAAATTTTCGCTTCTTCGGTCATACTTTCACTACCATCTCAGGAACACTCGCGCGAATCCAACCAGCCTCGAGAACCTGAGGCAAAAGAGCGTTGTCCCACCCAAGGAGCTGGAAGTAGGCCCCGGCTTCGCCAATCTCACTCGTGTGGTGAGAATTGAGCCAGAAATTGATATCGACTATTCCATTCGGATTGTCAATACGCAACCAAGCTCTGTTGCTTCCGTGACGATCGCTTGAGAGAAACTCATTGTAAATTGCTGCTTCGTCAGCGTCGTTGGGATCTCTCTTGATGACTAACTGCGCTTGAGCGATGTAGTCCCCAGGATGAGGATTGGTGAAGATTGACCGGCTGAAGAAATAGTCCAAGCCAGGACCAAATCCCGTGACCAGACTCCTCCAGTTCGGTGCAGCAGTTTTGATCTCCTCAAATTCCCCGGTCGGGAGTGTTGAGGATACAAACCCTGAGAGATCATGGCCTGCGTTGTTATATTCGAATATGTCCCCGCCGTAGATCCCAGGGTCCACATCCCACGAGGCAAGGACAACAGATCCAATCAAATCAGGATCGGCGTCGTAGATCGTGATGTTGGTGAACGGGTAGAAGAAGGCCGTAGGTATGAGGTCTAGATCTGCCCCAGTCGACATAGCCTTGGCTCTGACTTGTCCAGCGTTTGCCCGAAGCAGAGCCCATTCTCCGGCAGCAAGCCCTTTGATGGTAACCCCACGGGCTCCCATTAGAATGAGATCGCTGAAGAGTCCTCCGCCGGTTTGATTGAGACTAGAGTCAACCGTGTACTGCAATCCGACCTTACCCTGCAGATTGTCATACGTGACATCAGCCGCAGTCAGTTCGACGTTAAAGGGTGTCGTGTTCTGTAAGTCCCCAATCGCAGCCATCTGTGATGCGACAAGCTCTGCACTAATCAGAGCATCTGCAAAGCCGCCATGACCTTGGATCGTCTGAGCTATCGAAGTCCTTACTCCATTTGCGGCCACGAGCATGATGTTCGCTACAGGATTGAAGTCTCCAGGACCAAGAAAGTCTATCGACACTCCATAAGCCCGGCCGTCGTTCTGAGTCTTCGACAGCAACATCGGAGAACCCACATCCGTCGCAGCTGTAACATCAGGAGCACTCGCCATGTGGCCCTGAAGACACGCCGACTGGACCGGAAAGCGGTTGTACTTGATCTGCGCATGCTTGATCGTCGAGGTCATCGTGGGAACTCCACTGATGAACCATTTTCCGGTCGCAGGATCTTGAGCCCCAGCCCAAATGCCGTTGAGTATAAACCACTCCGCCAAATCCCGAATAAGCGGGAAAATCAGGAGACCCCTCTCCTCTTTCCCAATCTCTGGACTATTAGGATTGATCGCATAAACGGCCACGATAGTTCTCCCTTAAGCTGCTGGTGTCACGCCCACTCTTGAGGCAACATCTGCAATCGCAGCAGACATTTGCGCATCAGTGAGTGCGTAGTCGTAAACCTGGAGTTCGTGGATCGCGCCCTCCATGTTGTTCTGGAAGCCTCCAGTGTCGATCCTCCCAATCCACAGAGCTTTCGTCTGGAGCGCACCAGCGTTGTTCAGGGTCTGCTGCTCATTCGGGGTGAGCTTATCGACATAGAAGTCTGTGTCACTTGCTCCGGCGGCTCGAATCCTCACAGCTACCACAGTCCACTGACCAAACGGAACAAGACTAGCTGAGCTCTGAACATCCCCGAACGAGCGGCCTCCCAAGATCGACCCGTCTGACATAATCCTCAATTGAAGCTCGCCTGCCGTCGATGCAAACCCTGCCTCAATCTTGTTGACTACATCCGAGTCAAAACTGGCGTCGAAATTGCCAGACACGATAACCGTGTGCTCGCCAACGAAGAGTCCATCCTCCATCTGTGGACTGTCGTAGAAGTCGTTCCCGCCGGCCTGATGGAACTCGAGAGCAGGAAAACCAGTCGAGCTATAGTCCGCCCTGTAGATTGGCTCGTTCCCGATAAAGTTCTGTGTTGGGTCAGCTACTTCGCTTCCCTGATTTACCCAAGTCGTAAGACCGACTCCGTCTGAAAAACTCGAGTCAGGATCGTCTGCCCTCATCCACACAATCGGCAATGGATAGCCACCGTAATACTTGTCGAGGAAATACGTCTCAAGAGCATCCCTATCCGTGTCACTCAAGTCATTATTGATCGGGATATCATACATGAGATACTCAAGCACGTCGATCTCGGCTCGATTTGTCCCTCCAGGATCTTGCCCCATGTAGAGATCCATCATTGAGGAGTCTGATCCCTGATTCTGCACAGCCTGAGGAGCCCGGCCATTGAGCTTCAGATAGGCTTGCGCGAACTCCATTTTGTGAATAATAAGTTGAGGCCGGCCCAGCTTCGCTTGTTCGACGTTCGTCCCTCCGAGTTGTGTAAAGCCCTCAAACTGCGGAGTCGCCGTGACTTGTCTAATCCCAGCCCTCGCGACACCTGCCCCATCATCCATTGACCAGAATGTCGAACTCAAGGTCCAAGACCGGGGAACCACGACAGCGAAGGTCCAAAGCTCTTTCTGAGAGCCCGACGCGATTCCCGAGATGGCCCCATTGAAGAGCCTCTGCAGAGCACCATCAAAACGCACGGCCGGAAAGACTCCAAACACAGTCGGAATCAAAGTTGGCGGGTTCGTTGCTTCGGTCAGATCGAAACTATTCGGCCCCAAGTCTGGCCACGTCGTGACCGGTCCTGCAGAGAGCGACTGAGCCATGAAATGCACAAACGGTGTCCAACCACCTCCAAGCGGCGGCAACGGAGGAGCCGGCGGTCCCGGAACAGCTCCGAAGGCTCGGTAGTCAAACGGACGATGAGCAAACGGCCGACGGTCGAATGGGGCTCTATCGAAAGGCACGAGACCTCCTCCTCCTACTGGTGCCGGCTCACCGAACACAAGCATCCCAAACGCGCTTGGGTCAGTACCCCCTGGCTCCATCGTTATCTCTACATCTTCACCACCATTTGGGAAGCCGGAAATCACTGTGATGTTGTTCCCGCCATACCTCTCATAAACCGCATCGCGAGCAGACGCAGATGCGATGCTGGCGTTGTTCGACCCATTCAAGCTACGCGCAGAATCGACACCCTGTTCAGTAGTCGTGAACAAGCCGATTGTATTCTGATTGTCGACATCAGGAACTCCGGCCACACTCTGGGTCGCTTTGTTATTAGAGAATAAGACACCGCCGACTATAGGAGTTCCAAGCCCAGTAACTATTGTCGTTGGTGTCACGTTAGCTGGAAGATTATCGAACGCTATCGCAGCACTTACGCCTTTCACAACGATCAACGTACACGCAGACGCGGCACCAGGAGCGATCACCCAGTTGAGTCGAATGTTGTCTGCGACCACTACCCCGAGACTCTGCACCCGTGACTGCATTCCTGTCCCAGGATCATCCGGGATCGCACCACAGTCACCACTACGGAAGTAACTGCGACTATTCATAGTACCAGGACCTTTGTCGCTCCTTCCACCAAGCGCCATCTGGTCGCCGTTGCTGCACAAGATTCCGTAGCTGTTCTCAGCCGCTACGATGATGGTTCCGACCTGTCCCATATTGGCATGATAGAGAATCGCAAACCAATCATCATCGCTCGGATCTATTGAGATATTGAGTGGCACGTCCTGAATACCGTTGACAGTCACCGCAGCGAACTCAACATGATCGACGGCCGACACGCCCGAGATCGTCATACCCATCACTCGGATGAGATCAAGTGGAGTCGTATCGTGCGTCAGGTCGTAATCACTTGCATCCCACGCAGAGAGTCTAGCCCGTGCACGAATCGCTGCGGTTGTTAGACTGACCGCTGCTTTCGACGCGTCCCGCAGATTCAGTCGCTCAGAGTCTTGAGCGCCGGCGCCTTGTCGATCATGGATGACTGTGCAACTGTGTTCACCTGCAGCAGTACCAATCGCGCCACCAAGTGTACGCTGAAGATTTGCGCTAAACGAACTCTGACGGACACTACTACCAGCCATGCCAGTAAGCCCTGACCACAACGCAAGTTGAGGTGTCACACCATGGCCGTGTGGGATCGTCTGTGGAGCTAGGTTCGCCAGTTCAAAAAACTGGAGATCGGCAGCGACTGTCATTGCAGCGGAATACTCAAGCCGCCGATCTTCGACAGCTCCGTCCGCATTCCGTTTGCGGTCTGAAACGGGGCGAAGCCGTAGTCGTATCCAGCGAGAATATGATCAATCGCCCATGCCCGAGAGACCTTCTCCTCGGGTGTCACACCACCGTTTGTGAACGTCGCCAACTCGTTCCACTCATCGAACTCTACACCCGAAGCTGGCACACCATAGAAAACCCGAACTTGGTCCGGTGTTCGTGCGCCCGAAACTATCTGTGCTGCGATGAAAGCCCACGCATGACCTCGACCTCCAGGCAGCGGAACAGTGCCAGGAGCTCTAATGAACCGGGGAATGAATCCGTCATTCTCAGCCATTGTCGCCCCCTTAGCCTGTCTGACCGCCGCTGAAGATTGTCGTTATCGGAGTTGTGCTGATGATTCCAATCTCAGTACGACCGAGTATGGCTGCCTCATCGATCTCGTACATCCCATCAGCTGTGATTGGTGCACCGACATCAGCCCAGACAGGATTCTTGGGATCGTTGGCGACTTTGATCAGCACCGTACCTCCGCCGCCTATCCCGATAACCTGGACAGCCGGCTTGCGATAGTCAGAGAGTGCGGCCACCGCTCCTATTGAGCCTGCGGCGGTGACGCCATTGAGACTGACGAAAGGTTTGGCTGGGAATGTGACTGCTCTGGGAAATCCGGGAAATGGCATGATGACCCCCTAGAGCTTCTTCGGAGGCGCTGGAGGCCTCTTCGATTCTGGGCCAGATGAGGACGCCCTTACTCCAGACCCTGTGCCCTCACTCGGAAACTTGTTCCCGGCTGCTTTGGTGGATTTGTCCAGAGGAGCCTCACCTGGACTCGCCGGGCCTCCCTTGCCCTTGTTCTCCGTGACCTTCTTCGTCTTCCCCGCACGCTTCTGCTGCGATTGGGGATTGAGTTGCTTGTTGGTCATTGAGAAGCTCCTACACCGACTGAAGGTGCATCAGGAGTAGGATCCTCAGGTGGGGTCTCTCCTGGGTTCTCAGGAGTCTCGCCGGCTCCGTCCTCGGCCGGCTCTCCATCTTCCTCGACTGGCTCCTCCAGCGGAGCTTCCTTCAGATTCATCGAAGGTACCTTCCCTCCCCCGAGAGTTGCGTCACTCAAATCTGGGGTTCCCTTGTACTCACCCATCAGGGCCTCCTCTGCTCCGTCACGAGCTTTGAAGTTGGTGCTGTATTCTCCTGGTCCGAGAACACTATGCGTCTATGATAGTATACACGTCAAACCCGAAGTTGTCAAGGGGTTGGAGAAAACCCGTAAGTTACTGAGCTGTATGGAGTTACAGATCCTATGGCACCCCCGCGCCACAGTCCCTTCACTCCAGCGGAAGCTTCGAGACTATTCTTTAGATGAAAATTTCATATGAAACTCTGACAGCTATCCAAATTTGGGTCGGATTTTAGGGGAGTGCCTTCCTGAGCTACAAGTCTGGGATTTTTGGGCGTGCCGGTCTTGGCACGGTACTTGCAGTGAATATGTACCGGACGCCTCCGCTCCCCCCCACCCCATGCGAGGGCGCGATGGCACGGGACTTGCTGTATGTATGGGCACGAGGCCCGGAATGGATCTCAGGCTAGGGCTTGACAGCCGGGCTAGATTGTAGTATCATGTAGGTGTGGGCAATGAGGCCCACCAGCCAAAGGAGGCAGCATGGCTTGGACCACGGAAGCTATCCCGACCGGGATCAAAACCGGAAAGGACGACGAGGGCAACGTCACTTACTTCAAATACGAAGTAAACGTCGACGTAGCCGAAACCCTTGAGGACTGGTTTGAGTACTGGAAAAGCTTGGACCTGAACCCCGAGGCCACCGCACTGGCGATCATTAATCAGGAACAACGTCAGGCCCAGAAGCAAGGTGAAAAGGGCAACGTGCGGGACGCCTACCGGAAGGCGAAGGGCGACGAGAACGCCAAGGGCGTGATCGAAGCCGTGAAGGCTCACCGGGAGGACGTCAAGGGCCGGCGGCTGGGCATGCCGACGAAGGTAGGAGGCGTCACAAAGACGAAAGCCGGCGAAGTGGGCAAAGCCCTTCTCGCGGCCGATCCCGACAAGCTGAAGGAGCTTGCCGCCCAGATGGGGATCGAACTGTAACCCGAACCGGAGAGGGGAGGCCTTCGGGCCTCTCCGCCTCCACTGGAGGACAAGTGGACAAGACGATCCGAGAGGCACTAGCGGAGGAACTGGCAAGCCGGGAGACGCAACACCTAATCGATACGGCTCGCCTAATCAACGACGAGCTATACCGGAGGGCCAAGCTGCGGGACGGGGCTGTCCAAGCCCTTGAGGACGCCCGGAAGCAGGCTGCGACGTGGGCAGACCGGGAAGTCGAAGCCAGCTAGGACAGGGGCTTCGGCCCCTACCCCACCCCCTGGCTTGACGCGATACACTCACCTCGACGCGATACACTCTGTCGCGATACGCGACTCTCTCACGCGATTCTAGGGCTCATGCCGGGAGGTGCGGAGGCCGGGACGTCGGGAGTTAATGACGTCATAGTCTCGACCCCCGTATCCAGCGTGCTTGGCCTTTCATTGTTAAAAAAAAAAAAAAAAAACAAACCTACCTGAGGGAGAGCATGCCAGGCAGGGGTCGAGAATAGGACGTCAGCACGTCCAGCCATACACGCCTCCCAGCTCAGGGAGCCTGCGGCCAAGCTCAGGGGAACTTTCACCCCACTGAGGGGTACAACGTACAACCGGCGATGCAGCTCCCTTAATCGAAGGAGTAAGACCTAATGGGACGCAGGACAAACTGGAAGAGGATACAGACTGAAGCTCGTAAGCCCGAGAACCACACAAAGAACCTATACGCATGTGAGTATAGGAATGCTGTGGACGCAAGGAAAGCAGCAAAGAGAGTAAGAGAACGCTACGGAGTGAACACAGAGGTTCAAGGGGCTGTCGTGTGGGTGCGAGGGATGCTTCCTGACTGGATAGAGCCTGAGGCAGAAGAGGTAGACGCGCCCCGTAAAGAGCGTAGGTGGGGATACAACGACCTGGCAGCCACCTGCAAGAGGAGACAAGGAGATAAGATAAAGGTAGGACTCTACAGTTCGAGAGCCAGCGCCCGCAAGATAGGCAACAACATGAAGTGGAAGTATGGCCTCACCTCAGAACTGAGAGACGTCGGGAAAGCATGTGAACTGTGGGTGAGCTACCCTTGGCCAAAAGGAATACCAGTGGGCATGCTGATGGATGTACTACCCGAAGACGAACACAGAGACTACATCAAGAGGGTAGGAGAGGATGAGGAGTTCGCTGAACTCTACATAAGGGCAGACCTCGGAAAGATGGACCCTGCAACAAGGAAGACATTTCTCGACGACTGGGACAACAGCCCAGCTGAGGCCAAAGCTCAACCCGGCGTGTGGGTGTATGTCGACATGTTCATCAATGCTCCGACAGCCAACCGACTCGGACGGAAGATGAGAATTGACCATGGCCTCCAGTATCGAGTAGGTGCAGGTAGGCTCCTCTTCATACGAGACAACACGAACGAGACAGAGGAACTCAAGGCGTTCCTACCCAAGTCATAGTTTCATATGAAATTCTCAGGGCATCTCTCTCCAGTGAGAGTTAGGGGTTGACATCCGCCTCTGATTGTGTTATCTTCAGTATGTAAGGCGCAAGGCGCCAATGACATAGGGGCTTCCTAGCCTCACACAGCCATGTGGAGAAAGGAGGACGATCATGCGCTAGGGACTAAAAATCCCATGCACTTCGCTTAGGTGGGGGGTCTCCAAGCCCTGCGTGTCGTGAGGCCCCCCATCTCCCTAAAGAGGATAATCATATGCGTAAAGTTTGGAAAGCTGTCGGAGGATGGAAGTCGATTTTCTGGCTCATCGTGGGCACGAGCATAGGGACGTTCGTCCTCTGTGAGCCCTGCGTTAGTCAGTGGTACTACGACATTCTCTAAAGAGAGGAACAGACAATGACACAAGGAATCTACGTGGACTTCAAGCGGCCTAAGTCCAAGAAGCAGGTCAAAGAGATGGTCAAAGAAAATCCGGCCCGTGTGAGTCTCGAAGCAACAAGCCCCTTCGGGAATGAGTACGACGGACCTTTGGACCGGGCTCCAGCAGGGTATTATGTCTTCGTTGGCCCTGACCCCTCGCGCTCCCGTAAGTTCTTCGGAGAGATCACCAAGAAGGAAGACGGCTCAATCTCCATCAAGTGAGAGAAATCATGGAAGACACATACGCTGACCCTCTGACTGAGCAAGAGCGAGCCCTCGTCAAGACTCTCGATCTCGACGTCATGGCTGAAAGCCCGAAGCTCTCGTGGTACTTGACGAGACGAGGCTCCGTCCGAGCCTGGGCTGTCGTAAGCAACAGCAACCGCCTCGTTGACCCGATCACCGGCCTCGTCTACTTGCTCACACGCAAGCTCTATGGACTGAGTGAGTCTCAGGCAGCAGCATCGTCAGTCAAGCTTGACATCGCGTTTTGTGAGAGAGTCCTGAAGCAATCAGACGCCCTGACCTACTCGTCAGAGGACCCTCTCCGCCGGGAGCTAGAGATGATCGTCGGGAAGTGCGTAGCAAGAGAGCTGGAGGAGGCAAGAGCATGAGCGGCTTCGAAGAGTGGAGAGACCAGTTGCCAGACATACCTGAGGTCGACGATAGAGAAGATCCTCGAGTAGCAAGGGCCGTCGCAGAAGCTGAAGAAAATCTCTATTCAGTAGAGTTCTTCCTCGACAGCGCAAGCCTCAAGCAAGGCACACCATTTCGAGTGAGCCATGTCGAGCATCGACAGATCCCTGCTGAGGTCGAGATCTTCATAACAGCTTACCCAAATCGTGGGTTCATCATGAGAGCCATGAAGGACATGAGAGGCCACGTCAACACGAATCTCAGATAATGGAGTGCGGCTAGTCAGTGAAGGATGATTCGCAGTAGGAAGCTGGCTAGCCGCCCTCCCGGCTAAGGAGGAAAGAAAATGACAGAACAAGACGACGAACTCCAATGGTGGCTCATGCCAATGGTGATCGGAGCAGTAAGCGTGTTCGGAGGTTTCCGATTCGCCATTCTGCTACATATCTACATCTCACTCAAATACGGCTGGCCAATCCTATGAACGAGCCCAAGAAGGTAGAAACGTATCTAGGCGACGGGGTCTACGCCACGTTCGACGGCTACAACATCTGGTTGGACTTACGAGGCCAAGACGACTTCACGCGGATCGCGTTGGAGCCGGCCGTCCTAGACGCACTCAACCAGTTCCGAGATGAGATCAAGGAAAATTCATGAAAATGTCATGGGACGAACGAGAGGCAGCAGTCGACAGTGCTTTTGGTGCTGTCCCGGCGAGCTTTGGACTCAAAGGGTTCCCGGGCGACGTCTTTCATATCAACCGAGCCTCAAGCTATGTAGACGTCGGAGGTGTAATCCAGCTTTACATCTACACAGGCACTGGTAAAGGAGTTGGCTCAGCCTTCTGTAAAGCAACCCCCCGCGAGCTTCAGGAGCAAATCACGGAAATCCCAGAGGAGGAGGACTCATGACCCCAACAAGGAGAACACATGATTCGAAGGGCACTAGCCCTACTCGTTCCGCTGACCATACTCGGGTCTACATCCGCGATGACGCAAGAGACTAAGGTCGACACGTTGAAGATCGTCATCCCTGAGCACGAAGCGTACCTCCTCGTGCCCAGAGGCCAGCGACCTCAGCCGCCTCCAGAAGACTCAGTAGAGATCCCTCCAGTCGATACGACAGAGGTTCCTCCGCCAGATCTGATTGGAGACGTAATCACAGACCGGCCCTACTCCTCGCTCGCGGCTCCTGGCTGGTATGACAGGGTAACCGGCGACTTCACGATCCAAGCTGACAACGGGCCAATCTCACCTTCACCAACCGCAAGGGCCAGGTTCAGGAACGGCCGGGCCGGAGGGACAGGACCAACAACGTCGTCGTATGAACTCTCCGGCGATGTCACAGCGCTCGACGTAACCTTCGCACTCAAGCTGTCCGACAACTGGCAAAATCACGACAGCGGAGTCAACAAGGTGCTGTACTTCGGGCTCCAAAACCAGAACAACGAGAACAGCTTTGTCCTCTACGGATGCCCCGGTTGTAGTGACGACAATGCGGCTCTAACTTGGCGCGCCACGATTCACGGTACTCCAATGACGCGAGCTATTGGCCAAAACAAAGGAGGAGGCAAGAAGTTCATTCGAGGCCAGTGGCACACAGTAAGGGTCTTTCTCCAACTGGAGAGCGCTCCGGGCCAACCAGACGGAGTATTCAAGGCTTGGAGCAACGGTACGCTCGTCATGGATTACAACGACATTCAATACATCCAAGAGGGGAGTAGCGCACGTCGCTTCATCAGAGTCAAGTGGGCTCCGATTTGGGGCGGCACAGGAGATGTGGTAAAGCAGACGATGTATCAATACATGGACAACATCAAAGTAATGGACGCAACGCAGTAGGATGAGATGCCGAAGGAGGTTGAGCGAAGGGGTTTTCTGTCCTCCTTCCCCTAAGCTCGCCTCCCTAGGCCAAATGAAAATTTCACATGAAATTATGAAAGGAGCCCAACATGGGTCTCAGGGAATTCAAATGGGAGCGATGGATCTCGCGTCCTGGAGAGACAAGAGCCCAGCGATATTGGAGATACGTCTGCGAGGCTACCGACATAGCTTGGCATTCGCCACCCCTGCTCGCAAGTATCCTGATCGTGACTATAAAGGAGAAAATCAATGGAAACCCAGAGGATCAAAGACCTGCTCTCTGACGCAGAGGACAAGCTCGCCCAGGCAGAGGATCTCGTCGACGAAGCCTGCTTGGAGGCGGAGCCTGACAGCATAGACTGGAACTATCTCGACTACACAAGAGCCTCTGTCCAAGCTGCACGCTCCGAAGTCGATGACGCAAGAGGTTCAGATGGTATGGAGCACTTCAAGGATGAGAAGACCGTTGTCTGACGAGTGCATTCTCTGGACTGGAAAGCATACGCCTCAAGACTACGGCTACGCATCTGTCGATGGTGAGTGCAAGCTCATTCACCGAGTGATGTATGAGGTGTTTATCGGTCCAATCCCAGAGGGTATGCTCGTCAGACACACCTGTGACGTGAGGAATTGCGTGAATCCAGAGCACCTGGCTGCCGGGGACTACTATGATAACTGGCGGGACCACATGGAGCGCCATCCTTGCATGGAATGGTTTCGAGAGACGTATGGGGAAGCTCATAAAGGAAATGCGCCATGATGGCAGCCATTGGCATATGTGGAAAACGCTGTAAGTGCATACCCTGTAAGGGTTTGCGGGTTTCCGAATCAGGGTTGACGCGGCCCCTGCAACATCGTATACTACATTATAGGTGTCGGGTACTGTGGCCTGACCTGACGCACAAAGCGAAACGGGCCACACAAACTCCTTTACACGGAGGCACTGGAAATGGCGAAGCTGGAATCAGTCGAAACGAGCGTAGGCTCAGGCGAAACCAAACGGTCGTACACGGTGGACGTACTTCAGTTCGAGTCGCTCGACGACTACGCGAAGCACCTGCCGGAGGGCAAGGATGCCAACGAGGCGATCTTGCAGATCCTCAACGCAGCCAACGAGCAGAACGCCAAGCAGGGGATGAAAGAGGGCGTCCGCTCCGCGATGAACGACCCCGAGAAGGGCGATGAGGAAGTCGAGAAGGCCATCGCAGATCATCAGGCGTGGGCTCCTGAGTACGTCGTGGCCGGTGCCACGAGAGGCCGCATCGCTGGCGTCACGAAGACCGCTGCCGGTGAGGTCGGGAAGAAGCTCCTCGAAGCGGACCCGGAGCAGCTCAAGGCTTTGGCCGAGCAGCTTGGGGTGGAGCTCTAGACGAAACGCGCTTCACCTGGAAGAGGGAGTGGGGACTGGCTCGATTGAGCCGTCCCCTAATCCCTTTTTAACGTAGGATAAGATACTCCCTAAAAAGGAGATGAAAATGCTTTCTGAAGAGAAGCGCGACATCATTGGCTTTATGGCTCTCGTCATAGCTGCTGTATCTGTCGCGACTCTAATCCATATCAAGGACATACGCAATCTCAACCGCGAGATCAGCGTCCTTGAAGATGCCCTCCAAACCGACGTCGTTGTCTGTATAGACGCTCCGACAAAAGGCTGGCCTCCGATTACGAAGCGTCTCTGTCAAACAGCCGAATGGCGTGAGCAGCAGATGGATCAACTCATGAACTCGAATGCCTCATGTCTGAGAGCCCGGCTCTCTGAGAGGCAGACAAGACCCACACTGAGGACGATCTTTGTCCCAGGAGGAGAAAATGATTAGGCGACTAGCAGATGGGCTGATCTTCTGGCTGATCCTCTTTCCTATCGGGGCCATTCTGTTCCGGCTCCTTCCAGAAGACCCAATCCTCGGACCCGAAGAGGAGCCACCATATGCCTAGAATCATGCGGATCGAACCGACGATAAACTCAGTCCTCCTCTTTATGGAGCTAAGTGACAACGTGTGGAAGCTCATGCTCGAATGGGCACACGAAGAGGACGACGCGACCATCCTCGAAGACTATGTAAACGAGGAGCTGAGATCATGAATCGACCTCTATTTGAGACAATCAGTCCAGTCGGATTCTGGCTGATGGTTTTCGTTATCTTCATTGGGCTAGTAGCTATGATGGTCCACGTCATTCGTCAGACAGATAGGATCGGCCGGGAAGCCCTCCCACGCCGTCGCCGGCCTGCATACCGTCCAAGGAGGAGGAGCAGGTGAGACGACTTCGCTGCTGGTTCGGACACCACTGGATATGGGTAAAGAGTGGCTACACCCCGAATTTTGAGCCGTATAAGTTTTGTCTCCAATGTGATGAAAGGCGTCCACTATGAAACTGTCCCCTGCTCAACGCGAGGATCTCCTCAACGAGATCGAGCGGTGGCAAAAACGCTCAGAAAACTGGCCAACCCTGACAAGGGACTCAAATCTCTTCACGATGTATGTGTTCGTTTTCAGGGACTTCGGCATCTCGGTCGGACGGATCTCCTCACGAGAAGAGATCGAGTTCGTCGTCTCCAAACTCCGTGAGGCACATGAACAGACACTCCATTGATACAGGGTACGAAGGAGGAGATCAGACACCTAAGGATGATCTGCCCTCCTCGTCGTACGTCTATGAACTCAGACTCATGCCCCTCGCCCTCGAAGCATACGCGATAATCATCCGCGATGGAGAAACGATAGGGCAGATCGCTATCGAAAATGAAGAGGAGTTCGAATGGCTCAAGAGCCTGTTGCATCTCAAGACCCGACCGAAGTCGAGTTAGCCAGCCTCGGGGAGCGTCTAACCCCTGAGCGTATAGCTATCGTCGACAGGACATTTCGCTCCCCTAAGGAGCGGGCTGAAGAAGTCTGGGAAGTTCTCGACAAAAACGACTTCTCACGCTATGACATCCTGTGTTTCTGTACTGAGTTCATGGGCCAGCTTGCCCTCGGGATGTTCTCAACTGACCGGACGTATGTTCAAATCGCGATCCGGTTTGGGCGCTGGCTCCACAACGCGCATTACTTTCATACGGTTGACATACTCGGTCAGCCAGAAAAAGGAAAACGAAAATGAGCATCTCCGAACGAGCGATCTGTGCTAAGTGTCGTGTGCCATTCCGCATTCACAAGAACGGCGTCTGGCTTGAATGTCATGCGAGGATCGGTCCGTATTTTAAGGTCGCAGCAGACAGGTGGTATTGTCCTAAGTGTGGAGCGTTCATCTATGTTGGCTTCAGCGAACCAACCCATCACCACGAGCCAAGATTCAACGACCTTCCAACACATGAACACATCGCCTTAGAAAGTGGAGCCGAGATACCAGAACCAAGCGAAGGAGTTCCATTATGACTATAGCAGAACCACTTCCCGGCATCGGGAGTACCAGATTCGTAAGCGTATATCAAGCTGGCTTCCCTCGGGAGAATCTCTTGCAGATTCTCACTGTATGGAATGCAGATCGGGCCTTCTCGCCCGGCTATTCAATCCGCACACCCGCGACCGACGGTAAAGAGGGCGTCATCAGGAAACGCATCCCGACAAGGGTCGGATCTCTCAACGAGATCGTCAGCCTCGTTAGGAAAGCCCGCGACGAGGGCAAGAACGTCATCATCACCCGCGACCACCGCAGACGAATCCAGATATGGTCAGAGACTTTAGTGGATGAATCCTTTGGAGATCTCTCGTGAGCCTCTACGGCAGAAGTCACTACGAGGATTTTGCTAGGATCATCGCAAAGTGGGAAGCCGGCGAGGAGAATGGCTCCTGGAAGACAATGCGCGATCACATCAGAGAACTTTTTGCAAAGGACAACCCGGCATTCAACGAGGAGCGTTTCAACGCGAAGATCGAGCAGCATTTCGACGAGTTCTTCAAAGCGAGATCCAAAAGGAGAAAACTACCATGAAACTCCCTAAGTTCCTCCAAGGAATCGCACGTTGGTCCTGGAAACACGACTGGCGCTCGTGGCTGACTCACGCGTCGATAGGGTGTGCGAATCTGATTGTGAAGGTCGCATCCCTCTTCGTGGGGCCTCTAGTCTTTATCGCAACCGGCCTCTACTGTGCGTGGGCAACCCAGAAAGAGATCCGCGATTACAAGAAGGCTGCCGGCGAGATCAAACGAAGGGACGCTGTGATCGACTTCTTCGCCTACATCGTCCCCGCAATCGCTATCGCCCTCTTGCCGATCCTCTGGGCCGTTGTCGTGGCTCTCGCAATTCCCGGCGTGACGTTCCTCGCGTACGCACTCACAAAGAAAGGAACCTCTAATGGCTAAAGGAGAGATATTCGTTGACGGACGCGACACCCTAGGTCAGCGAGCTATGCTAGACGTCATGGACCTAGACGACGAGAGCTTTCGGCATTTCGTAGTCGAGTCTCTCAAGCACACCGGAACAGTGACATACGTTCCTGCGAAGGATCCCTCAGAGATCATCTACCAGCAACGAAAGGTGGCGCTCGATGGGTGAGCTAGGCGAAGAAGTCAAAGTCCACGAAGTCCCTCACGAGAGGCCCGAGCGTATCGCGGAGCCGAGAGAGCTTCCTAAAGATGTGCCTTATGAGGAGCCTCAGCCTCAAGAGCAGCC
>JAAESQ010001531.1 GCA_024229275.1 bacterium
CAGAATCGTTCAACCGAAAGGCGCTAATAATCCGCGAATCCGGACTTGGGGCCGATCATCCATATACTCTGACGACCAAAATGAATCTTTCTTTGAACGTCTATGCCCAGAGGCGTCTCGCTGAAGCAGAAAAACTTGCCACAACGGTGACTCAAGAAAGTGAAGCTGCCCTCGGATTTACAAATTCACAGACTCTCGTGTGTCAAGACAACCTCATCGAGATACTCCGGGAATGCGGAAAGATGGAAGAAGCGGAACGACTGGCGCGAGTGTATCTCGAGCAGCGATCTCAAGAACTCGGTGCAGAGCACCGGAGTACCAAGAGTGTCGCGAGGGTTCTGGTTGACCAATTGCGCGTTGACAAACGCAACGATGAAGCCGATCGAATTGAATTGTCGTACTTGGATGCAAAAACCGATAGAGACAACTGAATATGGCTACTTCCTGGATCTTGCTGCTTGCTACCGGCATCGTAATTGGCATTTCTCTGGCAGGGTTGATTCTACTGGCAAGAGAGCGACGGCATCGTGCACGGGTGCACCAGCTCATGGAGCGTCTACAGGAACTGGAGCGCATGGGCGTTTCTTTAGCCGAATCAGAGCATCAAGAACCGCCGCAGGAGTTATCAGCGGTGACCCCTCATCCACGAGGATGGTTATCGAGCGTCGTTTCTTCACTGATGCGAAAAGTTGAAGTAGAAACATCCGGTCCCCAGCGCCTCGATCTTCGAGCCGTGGCTTATGTCAACGACCACCTCGATGAAACCATCTCGATCCCTGCAATAGCGACGCATCTCTGTGCTTCTCCACGTACCCTGCAACGCCAACTGGCCACCAATCTTGGATGCTCACCTACCGAACTTGTTGTTGCAGTCAAAATGCGAATGGCGAAGCAACTCCTACAAGAGGAAGGCGCTCTCGTGCAAAACGTGGCCCAAGCAGTTGGCTATGATGATCCTTATCATTTCTCCCGCCGTTTTCGGGCCTACTACGGCGTGCCACCCTCGCAGCTTTCCGGCCACTAACACAAAGCTTCAGTCTGGCTTCGAGATTGCGGATGCTCACGAGCCGAGGAAATCTGTGAGAAATCCTGCGGTCGGCACAACATCGAGCGGAGGTTCGCCCGACCGCCGTCCGCCACACCGAGCACGAACTCGTCCCCGCCAATTCGTCGAGCATCAGCGACCGCGCCTAGAGATCACCGACCTGACAATGGTCACAAGCATTGCTGAAGACAGGAGTAGCCGGCGGTCGAAAAGACGAGTGTTGGGGTGGACATACTCCATCCAAACCTAGCAATTTGCTCTGCAAATTGCGGTGGCGCGTTTCATACAGAATTATTGTCGCATCTGTCCATGCGGCACACTACCGGTAACCGGAATTGACGCGTTTGTCCATGGTCCCTTGCACTCCTCGTATCTAGACTCTGCCAAGGAGAAAACGAAATGGGTACACCCAGCGCGCAAACCAGCCAGTCCGGGGAGGTAGAAGTGTTGAGATGCATTGTCGGATTCTTCCTTGCATTGACGATTGTCGCCAGCAGCCTATGGGCTGTCGAGATTCCATTCAACGATAAGGAAACCATTGTCAGCGGCTTTGACGGCACCGCCCGTCTAGCCCTCGGCGACCTCGACGGCAACGGAACTCTCGACGTCACCATCGTTGGATTCGATGCAGGTGAGGCCCGCCACTTTTCCAACGACGGCAACGGATCCTGGACCGAAACGATTGTCGCTTCGGGGCTTCATTCGCCATGGTCAGTAAGGGTGGGCGACATCGACGGCGATGGTGACGGCGACATTCTGGTTGGCCAGCGGAGTGATGACCCTGCCAATGCTGAGATTATTTGGTACGAAAACCCGACCAACGGCATCAATCCGAGCTGGGTGGCACATCCCGTTGTCGCCGCAAGTTTCTTCAATTCACGTGGATTGGCATTAGCCGACATGAACCGGGACGGTCACCTGGACGTGGTCTACATCGGCGACAATTCCAGTGGCGATTGCTGGGTGGAATGGATCGAAAACGATGGCTCACCCGACGACGGCTGGGGCACTTCGTATAGCATCTCGACCAGTCCGGATGATGCCAATAGCTTGGCTGTGTCAGATATGGATGCTGATGGTGATCTGGATGTTGTCATCACGGACAAAGGCCTCAATCAAGTGGTCTGGTACGAAAACGACGGCGCGCCCGACTGGGATGAACACCTCATCGACGTCGTGCTTGGCGGCACCCGCGCCGCGGCGGTTGGGGATATCGACGGTGATGGCGTCGTTGATGTCGTCGTAGCTGAGATGGACGATTCTGAAGTCTCTTGGTATGGCCGTGGCTCGGGGGGGACATGGGTGCAGACTACTGTCACCACGTCTCTTGCCGGCGCGATGGATGTGGTTCTGGTCGATATGGACATGGATGGCGATTTCGACATTCTCGCGGCTGGCTGGACCTCCAACGCAATGTCCTGGTACGACAATACGAGTGGCGATGGGAGCTCTTGGACCCAGCGAACCGTGGATGGCAGTTTTGATGGGGCGGGCGGTTTGGCGGCCGGCGATGTGGATGGCGACGGCGACCCTGATGTATTCGCCTCCTCTTTCCATGATGGCATTGCAGTCTTCTGGCGCAATCGAACCTGCCATAGGAGTTTCTCGAACGAATCAAGGCAGGATGTGTGGCTGTCTCCAGTGGACGATCCTCGGGCAGTTGCTGTGGCGGACCTCAACGGCGACGGCAAGCAGGATGTGATCACTGGAACCTGGGACGGCAACGAGATCACGGCCTATCTGAACGACGATGCCGAAGCGGGAGTGTGGGTGCAGAATCCCGTGGCCACAGGATTCGAACGGGCCCGCGATGTGGCAGTGGCCGACATGGACGGCGACGGCGATCTGGATGTCTTGGGGGCGGCGGTGGGCGGCGACGCTATCCGTTGGTGGGAGAATCTCGGCCCGACGACGCCGATACTGTTCAACGCCCACGACATCGTTACCAGCTACGACGGCGCCCATCGGGTCGAGGCGGCAGACTTCGACCGCGACGGAGATATGGACGTAATCGTGTGTGCCTACGATGCGGACGACTGGTCCTGGGTTGAGAACGTGGACGGCGTCGGAACCTCTTGGACTCAGCGCAGCGCCCCATCTTTGGATGCGGCATTTGATCTGGCGGTGGGCGATCTCAACTTCGACGGAACTCTCGACGTTGTGGTCACAGCCTACCTTGACGACGCGATCATGGTGGGGCTCAACCACATGCCCGGTCCCGACGACTGGCAGGCATTCACGGTGGCCGACCCCGTAGATGGACCGCGTGGCGTCGATCTCGGTGACTTCGACGGTGACGGCGATCTGGATATCGTGGCTGTCCTCCGCGAAGCCAACGCGATCCTGTGGTTCGAAAACGACGGTACCGGCGAGAACTGGACCCAACATGATGTCGGAACGGGCACCTTCCCCAACGGAGTGGCGGTTCGGGCAGCGGATATGGACGGCGACGGTGACGTGGACGTGGTTGCCACCAACCAGGATGAGAGAGACGTCAAGATCTGGCTCAACCTAGGTAGCGGCATCGATTGGGGCTGGAGGTCCATCGAGGCTATGCTCGACAACACCTGGGACCTGGATGTGGCTGACATCAATAACGACGGCATGATGGACGTGGTCGTGGCAGCCGGCGACGGTGCCGACAGGTTGGTGTGGTACGGAAACGTCGGGGCTCAGTACGGTGAATTCAAACCCCACGTGGCGCCTGAGACCATCATCGACGGTGACTCAGTCGAACTCCTGACCATAATCCAATTCCACTATGGCCGCGCTGGACGAGATGCTGACATGGAGCCGAGCCTTATCACAGTCGACTTCGCCGACGCTGCAGGCGCCCCACTGGCCTCAAGCCAGATCAACACTCTGCTTGAACGCCTCGATCTGTATGTGGAGACCAACGGATCGCGCAGATGGCAACCAACCGATGACCTGGTCGACACGCTCACCGACATCAACCTCACCGCCGGGACCCTGACCTGGATTCTGCCCGACGGCGCTGCCCAATTGGCCGTAGCTCCGTCGGCGGCCGCCACTTTCTACATTGTCGCTACAGCCCAGACGGGAGTTCTCGGTCAGTTCGAGGCTTCCATCGCTGCCCATGGCGTAGTAGTAGAAGACGCAGATTTCGACCTGCCGTTGATCTCGCGGAGAAACTCTCCCGTGACCACCGGGATCGTAACGGTGGGAGGCCTGATTTTTCGCGACAGCTTCGAAAGCGGCGACTGCAGCCAGTGGTCCAGTGTGACTGGAGGATGACGAGAAACGCGGGTACCGGACAGAAATACGCCCATCACCTCGCTCGTCTCGAGCTGGCCCGGACAACAGCCGCATGACCGAGCAGGCCGAGTCAGGATCTTGGAATCTTGGCGCCTGGCACCGAAGGCAGGAGGCTCGGGCAACGCCAACATCTTTGTTTGATAACCTACACTTCTGGTCACTAGCAAAAGGTGGAAGAGAACCAAAGAACGAGGTGTTTGGTGGCCCAGATTCCTTCTCTGGCCTTGTATTCGGATTCCTCGAAGGGGGTTGAGATATCGATTCGAGGGACGTTGAATCGAATCACTGCGGACTTGCCGGCTTTCTCGAGGTGCATTCCATCCTGGTGATGTCTGCCGTATTCGGTTTCGGGTTGATCGAGTCGCTCCGCCCCTCCCTCGAATTGCAGGTCGACATGGCCGTAGGTCACCTTGTGGAAGAGGGTAAATCCTCTGGGGAGACTAGGCGGTTTTCACCTGATGAAAGATCATGTCGACGAGAAAGGCGAATACCCAGGTGCCCGGCACGTTTTCGTGTCGGCATGAACTGCCGCCGTCCTCGATCAGCTGCCAGAGACCAGATTCGTCATCATCGCGCTCCCGATGAAGATCGCAGACGGCAGCGGCGGACCCGCTGCGCATCGTGGCGATCATCCCCTGAGGCGGAGGAGAACTCCTCCGCACTCAGGAGTGACCTCTTCTGTCGAGTCAGCGCTGTATCGCGATCGTAGTCGCGTCGTTAGTGCGTGAGTCGATCACCGTGGCGGATGAGAGAATCCCACTGCCGGACAGCACGGAAACCCGCGCAAAACCCCAGCCGAGATCTGGTTGACCAGTTCTGTTCTTGAACGGCTCGATGTCTTGGACGACCGACGCAGCTGCCACACCGAGGCTGTACGTGTGGAGCAACGAGCCGTCGGTAGCGTACAGTTCGATGTTGACAGTTGCCATCGCCGACCCCGTATTGGTCACGCTGAGATTGCTTCGATAGGTGTCGTCAATCTGACGCAAACCGAGCAGCCATCCGGCCTCACCTGATGAGAGTCCTTGGTTCGAGGAACACGCAACCATGAGCTGGCCCAGAGTGCCCTGATCGGTCTGGTTGTAGGTCCGCGCTACTGCAGCCATCGGCTGGTTCGACCGGATCTCCAGTGCACCCTTCCCGGTGACACCGAGCAGGCCTACGACGTCCTCGAACACCGCCTGGCTCGAGCCCTGGATTACGTTTATAAAACTGTACGCTTCCCCCACTGCGTGCAGCAGCAGCTCGACCTCAGCCTCGTCGCCCGAAGCATTCCGAATCGCCAGGTCGGTACGCCAGCGGCTTCCGTACTTCCCAGAGAGGTTTGCTACGAGTTCCACCCAGTACGTGTACCTCGGTCCCGCCGACTGATCACCGTCGAACAGGAAATCGGCGTTGGGAATTTCCGGCATGGCGATCGGCTCCGAGTAGAGATAGGCGCCGTCTGGAGCGGAAACACCGAGGTCGGTGCG
>JAAESQ010001532.1 GCA_024229275.1 bacterium
CGGCCGTTGAGGACGACGGTAGTTCCTGATTCAAAGATCGCTTGGATCTCCGGCACCATCTTTCTGCAGAGCCGGATTGGGATCAGTTTCCGTGCCAGTCCATCAGGAACACGTCGAGCGCCGCGAAAGTCCTTTGGGGGTCCAGATCACCGTCCCAGGTTTTCCAGAAACGGGAGAGCGGCGAGGATTCCCGGTGCATCCGTCGGGCCACATCACCCTCTGCTACTGCACCCTCGGGTATCTCGTCTTCCCCACGGGTGGCTCCGGCGCCCTGGAGGAGATCCAGACTCGCCTCGTCTTCCCCTGCTTTCCACGCGATGTAGCCGCGCAGGAAGAAGCCCCCTACAGCCCGTGGATTGGTTTGGCAGGCCTGGGTGAGCCTCTGAGCGGCCGCCTCGAGTTGACCCGTGAGGATCTCGATCTCGCTCAACATAAGCAGAGCGCCGGTTGCCTCTGGATTGATTTCAAGGGCTCGTCGAATCTCGGTCTCGGCTGTCTCCAATTCGTCCGGCTTCGTGGCGGTGAGGGCTCGCAGAGTTCCGGCTCGTTTGAAGGCCCGGTGACTCTGCGGTTGCGTTGCCTGTAGGAACTCGAGCTCTTCAATGGCCTCGTCAACCTTGTCTTGGGCCGCGAGACAGTTTGCCAGGTAGTAGCGAGAATCCTCATGTCGTGGGCGTAGGGTCAGTGCCTCTCGAAAGAGGGGAATGGCCTTCAACGAGTCATTCTCCCGCTTCACGGCGTCCATGGCGGCTCGCTGCAGCTCCCAGAATCGGGCCTCGCGCTCTCGCTTCGGCAGGGCGGCTGTGAACTCTGCCCTGCGCGCCTCCTCCGTGCCCTGGACGAGTTCGTAGAGAGCATTGGCTTCTACTCCGGGGAAGGTCTCAATCTCTCCACTCGGCCATCGGACCTCGATCGCTTCGACCTTGTCAGCTTTCCCAAGACCGAAATGGAGGGTTGAGCTGCTCTGCGAGAGGTAGGAGGCACTCGTCACCGAGCGCCTATGCTTCACCGAACCAGCAGTTACCTCGGCCGTCGCTCCTGGGGCTTCCGATCCGTTCGTTTGTCGTAGCCGGAGTTCGAGCCAGCTCCCGATTTGCATGTCGTTTCGAAGCAGGTGGACACCCCCGGGAAGAGAGAGAATTGCGACGTCCTGATCGCCGTCCAGGTCGTAGTCGGAGACGGTGAGGCTTCGCCACACCTTCTCACGAGAGAGGACCTCCGACCCTGGCGCCAGATCGTGGAAGTGCTCGCCCTGCTTGCTCCACATCAGGAGTAGCTTTTGGGGCAGGAGCTGCCTGGGCTCCTGGTCACTTTCGAATGTGCTGCCGTTGGCCACTATCAGGTCGAGCCATCCATCGGCGTCAAAGTCGGCAAATTCCGCTCCCCATCCGACAAGAGGTAGGGCGATCTGACCCAGGCCGAGAGGCACAGCTTTGTCTCTAAACGCTAGTAGCGGTGGTCTGCCCTCGGCGATCGAGTCCATCAGAAGGGAGTCGTAGAGCGCGTTCTCCTGAGCCACCCAGTGGGTGACAAAAATGTCGTCATCGCCGTCGCGATTCCAGTCGCCGGCCGCAAGGCCCATTGCGCCACGGTAGTCGGCCACCCACGCCTCGAGGCTGGAATCCGAGAAACCGTCCTCCCGGTTGACGTAAAAGGCATTGTCCGAGATGTCGTTGGCCACATAGAGGTCGAGCCGGCCGTCGTCGTTCCAATCGTGCCACAGTGCCGACAGGCTTCGACCGCTTGGGTTGTCGACACCGCGCTCCTCCGCCACGTCCACGAAACGGCCGGTTCCGTCGTTCTGCAACAACAAGTTGCGTTCGGCCTCGAAGGAAGCCGGGTTCAGCGTGTAGGGGACTGCCTTTCCGTACTGCTGTGACGATGAATGAGTCGTGTCCGGTCCCGGCTCCACGTAGCGGACGTAACCGGTGACGTAGAGATCGAGATCACCATCCTGGTCGTAATCCGCCCAGGAAGGAGCCGCCCAGAAGCCGTCGAGCGGCGAGAATTCTTCATCTATCTCGAAGCCTCCGACTCGGTTTCTCAGCAGCATGAGCGTCTGGTAGCCTGCAATCGCCAGGTCGAGCCGGCCGTCACCGTCGGCATCTCCCCAAGCTGCGCCCATGCCCACGATGCGGATGTCTGGGAATCCGGCGGCCGGGACAAAGGCGCCACCTCCCAGGTTCTCGTAAAGGACCGATGGCGCCCACTCCGATGGGTCGGCATCGAGCGTTCCCCCGGCGGAGACCAGAAAGAGATCGTCATCTCCATCTCCGTCGAAATCGCCCCACGCCATACCGGCCCCCATGTCCTCCGGCAGCTGGGACGAGCGGGTCCCTGCGAAGCTCCGAAAAGTGGCCAGTCCCGCGGCCTCGGTGACGTCAGTGAACCGGGGCTCCGGCGCATCGGCTGGCAGGGCGCGGCTCAACCGTTGAGTGATTTCCTGGTGATCCTCCCCGGGTCGGTAGACAGAAGGACGCATGGCTCGGTAGAGCACAACGCCGCCGAGCCCAGCGGCAACGAACAGGACCCCGATAACCAACACAGCTCGTTGCAAGCGACGATGACGTCTCCTCACACGACCACCTGTCATCCTTCCCGATCAGGATCTTTAGTGGCCTGAATACGCACCGTAGCCTCGGCTCTATTCATCTCCACTACCGGGGCCGTGAGCCCGGAGTCCTCACCCAGAAGGAAGTTGATGAGGAACTGGTCCACCTTTCTGTACTGGAGAATCGCTGTAATGGTCAGCTCCCCAACGTCGGCCGACGGCACCTCGAACTCCCTCACATCAAGGCCGGTCTCTTGCCGCGCATGGCGTCGCCCCGGCGCGCTGGTGGTTGGGCAATCCACCAGGTACTCGACGGTATCAGAGTAACCGGGGAAGATGGCTCTGCGATATCGAACCCCGACCATCTCCCAGAGGTTGTGGCGATCGATGAGGTTGCCGTACTGATCAACGGGCTCGGCCTTGAAGAGGAAGCTCCCCGGTTCGATGAAGTGCTTCTCGTCGACCTTACCCGACGAGAAGACTTCCACGCCGTCGCTGTCCACGACCGATATCTCCACCCAGCTCTGGATGATGTCGAGAGGTCCGGTGGGGAAATCGTGCCCTACCTTGTTGGCTGTCATGACTACGCGCACCGGGAAGGTTTCACCCGGTGTGGCTGCTTCGGGGACGTCGATGGCGAGTTCTACGACCGGGCCGGTGGCCCACTTTGATGAAATCTCGTCGATCTCGATTCGTCCCTGCAGCCACTGCTCGGTCAGTCGCACGTGCTCCTCCCACCCTTCGAGTTCGAGCATGCGCGGTACCATTGAGTTTGCGGCCGCAAAGCGGTGGCTGCGGTGCTGTCCGTCTCTTGCATTTCGGTTATAGTCCGCAGTATCCCCTGCCGCGGGGTCCTTGGACGGCACCAGGGGCATGTGGCATTCACGGCATTCGACAGTACGTTCAGCATCCCCCTCAGTGAACCAGTGGCTGGCCTTCCAGTTGTCGTACTGATTCTGCAGCTGGACCCAACCGACCCGGTTGACCTCCTCGTCGATGAACTGTTTGTGACAAGCGGCGCAGTACTCCGGCGCCTTGAACATCCGTTTGCTGAGAAGCCGATGCTGATCGGGGTAGCTTCGTATCAGGAAGTCACTCGCCCACTTGCCGAAGCCCCCCGTCTTCCACTGCCAGAGGTAGGTTGGAGGCTGGGTCATGACGTAATTGGCATTGCCCTGCAGATCGGTCTCACGAACTCCATGGCACGCCAAGCAGGAGACGCCCTCCTGGTATCCGAGCTCATCGGTGAGTTCCTCCGAATACAAGTTCTTGCTTCCCGAGAACAGGGAGATCGGGTCGTGGCAACCACCACAGTAACGAGTCGACTCGGGGCCGTTTTGCTCTGCCATGACCGATTGGACCTTTTGAAACAATGGATCCATGGCCGAGTACCGGTGGGCGCTGGGCTTCCACTCGGCGAGGATTTCTGAGTGGCAACCAGCTGTCCCACAACTGTCGGAGTTGGCCATGCTTTCCGGGGCATAGGCGCCGCCACTTGCGGTGACGGCAAGACTCGGGGCAAATGGGCGATCCTCACCATAGATAAAGCTGTAGTCCTCAGGGAATTCGTTCACATAGGTTGGGCCAGAATAGGCCGCTGCCAGGATTCCGCAAAATACCAGAGCGACAGCAGTGCCAACCGAAGACCAGGCTACAAGCCTGAATGCCGGGCCACGAGAGTCTCTCCCCTGCACCCGCGCGACAATCAGTACGAGGTGGGGCACCAGCATTACGAGTAGGACCACCGTGGAGACCAGGTGGGTGTACCTCCACATCGGTGTCATCCGAAGCGCGAACAGTCCCTGGAAGGTCACCACCATTCCCGAGACGGCACAGACCAGGAGAGCAACCGCCGCGATGTAGCCCACAAGAACGACATCCGAGAGTGAGTGACGTTGGTAGTCGACCCAGTGGAGAGTCATATATATCGTCAGTGGAACCAGCACCACGAGTCCGATTGCAGTGTGAGCCAAGAGACTCCACTCCACCACTGCGTGAAATGGCGCCAGTGTCACCATGAGACCGGTAAACGCCTCGACGAGAAGCGCCGCCATGGCCATCCGTGCCAGAACGGAGCCCCACCCGGTTCTCACCTTCTCATTTAGGTGATTCATTCAGTATCCTCTCTGTAAACTGATGAAAACTAACTAGCATACGAGTTTATCAGATGACCGGGTCAGGAAGTGATCATCCTGTGTTTTGGAGGCCTCTGACAATTCTCATATCGGTGCCGGAGGAGGCATGGTCCAGAAAGAGGCGCTTGCCCGGCATCGCTGACCTGAGGCGCCGTCCCCAGATGGGCACTGCATTCCCGTTTTCGGGCATTCCCGTTGCGAGATCGCCGCTGAAGTAGGTCGTTGTGGACTCTGATAATGGGCATACTTGTTGCTATGTGTTAGAGCTGAAGCTGGTGGGTGCAGCCGGCGGGAAGACTGGAGAATTCAGATGGACTTCGTACGACATGATCTTCGGATAGCCCTGCGGTCCCTTCTGCGGCGCCCCAGATTCACTGTTTTGGTGGTGTTGATCTTCGGCCTCGGCGTTGGCGCGACGACTGCGATGTTCAGTGTGCTTCACGGCGTTGTCTTGCAGCCGCTGCCGTTCTCGGAACCCGATCGCATCGTACAGCCGTCCGCAGTCGGGGAATCTCGAGGTCAGATGCCCTGGACCGGTGCCGACTTCGTCGATTTCCAACGCCAATCTTCCTCTTACGAGCACTTGGCCGCCTACGATTATTTGACTATTTCGATGCGCGAGGACGGCCTTCCTGCCCGGCTCCCGGGAGCTACAGTGACCGCGGAGTTCTTTCAGGTATTCGGTGTTAACCCTTTGTTGGGCAGACTCTTCAGTCCGGAGGCCGACCCTCTGGGGGGCGACCCGACGGTGGTTCTGTCACATGCTTTCTGGCAGTCGCGGATGGCCGCTGATCCGGCCGTGATCGGGCAAGCTCTGGAACTCAACGGACACTCCTACACCGTGGTTGGCGTGATGCCGCAGTATTTCGCTATCCCGGATCGCGCAATCCTGTGGGTGTGTTCACCGTATCGAGTTCCGACACTCGCTCCTGACGAGAACTCAGAGACTGACCGCGACAACAGGTATTTCCAGGTTGTGGGTCGCCTGCTGTCCGGCGTGACTCCGGAACAGGCGCAAAACGAGGGCGAGGCCATCAATGCCCGCCTGGCGGAGAGTAATCCGAACACACGCAATCTCGGATTCAACGTGACACCCCTTCACGACGAGATCGTGGGTTCGATTCAATCAACCCTGATGATGCTCTTCGGGGCGGTGGCTATGGTTCTGCTCATTACCGTCGCCAACGTGGCCAGCCTACTCCTCGCCCATGCCACCGGGCGTGCACGGGAGGTCGCGGTTCGTTCAGCACTCGGTGCGGGACGTGGGCGGATCACGAGCCAGCTCTTGATCGAGAGCACACTACTGGCCATATCCGGCGGTGCGGTGGGGATTGCAATGGCCCGCTTCGGCACGGATGCTCTGATTGCCCTGGCGACATCGGATCTTCCTCGCGCGACCGAGATCGGACTCAGTTTGCCAGTCCTCGGTTTCAGCCTCATAGTGTCGCTGCTGTCCGGTATCCTCTTTGGTTTCGCGCCTGCGGTGTGGTTGACCCGTGGCGATCCGGCCACTGCCCTGCGTGAGGCGGGTAGCCGGTCCGTTGCCGGTGGTGGACATGCACGGTTGCGGCGCGCACTCGTGGTGGCGGAGATTGGCATTTGTTTGGCGCTTCTGGTGGGAGCGGGTTTACTGGCTCGGACTCTGGTCACACTCAGCACAACAGACCCAGGTTTCTCGGAGCGCAATGCAGTGACAGCCCAGATCTGGCTCCCAAGCAACCACGAATTGGATGACGACGGGCTGCGAGCGTTCCAGGAGGCGGTGCTTGAACGTGCCCGTGCACTGCCGGGTGTGGATGCGGCAGGAGCGGTGCTTGGCCTGCCGGTCGACTGGGGCGTGCGTGTCAGGAGCGCCTTCTCGATCGAAGGCAAGATCGTTGAGCCCGGCACTGAGGCGCCCGCCGGTCTGCAGGCGGCCAGCCCAGGCTACTTCCAAGCCATGGGCATCCCGATACTCCAAGGTCGCGCCTTCAGCGACCAGGATGGCCCGGAGAGTGAGCCGGTGGTGATCGTCAGTGAGGCGTTTGTCGAGCGCTTTCTCGGCGGCGGCAACCCGATCGGGCGTCTCATCGGATCGGGCAGGCCTGACGAAGACGACTTCGAGTGGTGGACCATCATTGGCGTGGTGGGAAGTACCAGGCGCGAAGGTCTGGACTCCGAACTCGCGGCCGAGGTCTATCAGGCCTATGCGCAGGCGCCGTGGCCGTACATAAGCCTGGTGTTGAGCGCCAGCGTGGACGCGGCGAGTCTGACCGAACCCCTCAGGCAAGCGGTGATGGAAATCAGCCCGGACCAGCCCGTGTCGCGCATTATCACTCTCGAACAGGTGCTGTCGGAGTCTCTGGATTCGAGACGCTTCACCATGCTCCTGTTGGGCCTTTTCGCCGGCATTGCCCTGGTACTGGCGGCGGTTGGTTTGTACGGCGTGATGAGCTTCTCAGTAGCTCAGCGCTCGCGCGAGATCGGCATCCGCATGGCTGTGGGTGCGGACGCTTCCGATATCCGCCGTCTGGTGCTCGGCGAAGGTGGCCGATTGCTCGCCATAGGGCTTGTGGTTGGAGCCGTAGGATCACTTCTGATAGGTCGGCTATTGGTGAGCTTCCTGCACCAGGTACAGCCCACTGATCCGGCAGCTTTTATCGGTGGGGCAACGGTGCTCAGTGTCGGCGCCTTGCTCGCCACCTGGCTGCCTGCTCGACGTGCGGTCCGGACCGACCCAGTGGATTCCCTGCGTGGGGAGGCATGACGGTACGTACGTGTCGGCGGGCGCCCAAGCTGTTAGGCGCGTGAGGGTTTTGAACCACTAAGCACACGAAGATCGCAAAGACAGCGCGAAGAATGAAGAAGTTCGGTTCTTCGAACCGTTGGGAGCCTACCAATCGTGATTCGCCTTGCTCCTACCCGAACGCGTGCGCCACTGCCTCCATGACTCGTTCTTCGTTGCTGCGCAACCTGTAATCATCGGTCTGGTCGATCCATTGAATCACTCCTTCTTCATCAACAAGAAGAGTAGTCGGAATCGCCATCTTCTTGATTGACGGCACGAGAGCGAGAGGAATGCCGAACAGGGTGAAGCTCCCGGTCGAGAACTCCAGTGCCTTGTGGTGTTCGACACCGTATTGATTGATGACATCAAGTTCCGGATCGGACAGGAGGGGAAAGCTGAGCTTGTCGCGTTCTTTCTGGTGGGCTGCATCTTCAATCGAGTCTTTGCTCAGTGCGACGACACTCACACCGTGTTTCCCGAGCCCACTCTTCAGAGCTTCGAAGCGCCGCAACTCGGCGCTGCAGTAGGGTCACCAGCCGCCGCGAAAGAATTTGAGGAG
>JAAESQ010001533.1 GCA_024229275.1 bacterium
ATGTTCGACCAACTCACGCCCTGGATCGACTGCCTCCACGCCAAGGATCGCAAGCTGCACACCGAACGCGGCGTAGCGGCCGGACTGGGCGACATCGACTATCCCAAGTTCGTCACCCTGGCAGCCGAGCGGACTCCCAACGCCCCGCTGATTCTCGAATACGTCGGCGCCAAGGACTACAAGCAGGCGCTGGCGCATCTCCGCGCGAATATGAAAAAGGTCGGCGTCGGCGAAGCCTGATGCAAGGCGTAGGGTGCGTGAAACGCACCACATGCACTCAACATCCCAGGAACCGAATGGTGCGTTGCACGCACCCACCCCTTTATAGCTTGCACTGCTAGCTTTTTGCCAGCGGTGCGTTGTTATTGTAACCTGTGGATTTCACGTCAGTTACGTTCCACGGGGAGGTTTTGGTCATGATGGAGGAAATGTGGCAACGGTTTATGGAGAAGTCGCCGGTGACGGTGATGGCTCGGGCTGTGTTCGAGTATGGCATGTCGTCCGAGCGGATTGATCAACTGTTTCGTGAGCATGCGGTCAAGCAATATGAGGGCAGCCTGTTGTTTTCCACCGCTGTGGATCTGCTGGGATTGGCCGTATCGCGCTCCCGGAATTCGGTTCGCGAGGCTTACGAACTGGAGAAGGAAGCGGTCGGCGTAACGATTAAGTCGCTCTATGACAAGCTGGCCAATACGGAGTTGCAGATATCGCGGGCCTTGGTGCGAGAGACTGCCTCGCAGTTGTCGCCGATCATACGCAGCATGAAGGCTGAGTTGCCGCCGTTGCTTGAGGGTTATCGGGCCAAGATCATCGACGGCAAGCATCTGGGTGGAACCGAACATCGCCTCAAGGAAACTCGAACGCTGAGTTCGTCGCCCTTGCCGGGACAATGGTTGGTCGTGTTGGACCCGCAAGAGATGCTCGCCATCGACGCTGTTCCTTGTGAAGACGGCTATACCCAAGAGCGAAAACTCCTGCCGGAAATCTTGCGTACCGTTGAAGAGAACGACTTGTGGATCGCCGACCGCAACTTCTGCACCACGATG
>JAAESQ010001534.1 GCA_024229275.1 bacterium
CTGTCACCACGGGTCTGGTTTTCGGCGTTCTTCCAGCGCGGCGAGCGTCGCGCCTGTCTCCGGTGGATGCCCTGGACGTGGCGTAGTCTGAACAACCAATGAGCATAGAAAAACGACAGAAAGTAGACGATCAGGCTCCGTAGCGTGTTCGCGATCGTGCCCACAGCTACTGTGGAACTTCTATCGACATCGCAACAAACTGCAACAGTTCTTCGCAATCTGAAGCAGTACCGGCATCAGTGTGAAAACGACGGTCCCCATCTTGATGTGTGAGTGAGGGACAACACCCACTCAAAAACACAGTACGGAGGATTTCATGACCGACAAGAGACTGATCATCGTAGGCTCGATCGTACTAACAATTGCCCTTGTGGGAATGGTGGGATACGTGACGGCAGGCCCAGGTGGAAAGCTGTTTACGCACGGTGGCGGGCACTTCGGTGGCGGCGCCGGAATGCACTGCGTGATGAGCGGACTGATCGAGGAGCTTGATCTGAGCGAGTCGCAGCATCAGTACCTGGAGAACGCTCACAAAGTGGTCGAAGAGCGAGTGCATGCAGCGATGGGCGACCATGGAGCACATGCCGAAGCAATTCTGGCTCAGCTCGAGAGTGGTGACGTCAACTCGGCCGAGGTTCGGCAAGCCATCGACGAGCACATCGAGGCGGCGCGGGAGATCGCGTACTCAGTGTCGGACGAGCTGGTTGCCTTCGTCAACTCGCTTGACGAGGAGCAGCGAGCAAAGCTGACCGAGCATCTGAAGAAAGCGCATGAGCATGCGAAGGAGCACCATGGCTCCGGGCACGGCATTCATAGCGGTCACTAGAAGAAGAAACCAACCAACACCATGACCACTCCTGAGCCATCCCTCAGGGGTGGTCGAGGGCGTGTAGGATGATGAGGACATGACCCGACTCTTGATGATCGACGACGACGAGAAGCTGGTGGCGCTGGTGCAACGCTATCTGACACCGCATGGTTTTTCGGTTGACGCTGCTCACGACGGCGAAGCAGGACTGGAATCGGCACGCTCTGGCGCTCACGAACTGGTGATTCTCGACCTCATGCTGCCCGGGATCGATGGGCTCGAGGTGTGCCGACGCCTGCGGCCGACGAGCAGGATTCCGATTCTGATGTTGACCGCTCGCGGCGACATGACCGACAGAATTGTCGGGCTCGAGATGGGCGCTGACGATTATCTGCCGAAACCATTCGACGCTCGAGAGTTGCTGGCACGAATTCGCGCGATTCTGCGGAGATCCGGTAGTGACCAAGCCGAGGACAACAAAGGACCGTTGACGGCAGGTCCGCTATGCATTGATGCTGCGTCACGAACGGTCACCGTCGAGGGTCGCGAAGTGGAGTTGACCACCGGCGAGTTTGACATCCTCCATGCCCTAGCTGAGAGCGCTGGACGTGTGTTGACGCGAAATCAGCTGATGGAGAAGGTCTACGGCACCGCCGACTCGGCGTATGACCGTTCGATCGATGTTCACATCAGCCGCATTCGAAAGAAGATCGAAGACGATCCGAAGCGACCAAGACTGCTCAAGACTGTCCGCGGTGTCGGCTATCAGCTGGCCAGGACGGAGGAGTCGTGAAGTCGTTCTGGTCAGCTGTTCAGATCGCTGCTCTGTTCACACTGGTGACACTAATCGTGTTGGCGGGAACGCTAATGCTCTTCGGTCGGGTCGCTGGTCATGGCTTGCTGTTTGAAATGAGCATGCTGCGCTGCCACGAAGGGGTTCGCATTGCCGAGAAAATAGAGGCTTTGCTGGAGACGCACTCCCTCGATGATCCCGAGGTGACACAGCTGATCAAGGGCAGATCTCGTCCGTGGCGCTCGACGATGGAGCTGACACCTCGGGGTCCAGACTCGCTCAACTCCCATGGACACCCAGGCCATCGCCACGGTTCTGCGACTTTCGAGAACTTTGACATTGGCAAACGCAGGTGCAGGGTGTTCGGACCACCGGTCTTCGAGTCGCAGGTGCCGGTGTTCAAGGATGGCGCTCTCGTCGCAACTCTCATCCTCCGTGGCTCGATCCATCCACCGCAGGAAAGTCATCGTGAGTTCCTCATCGGCGTACTCGAGATCGGCACTCTGGCTCTGATCGGAGTGATCGCACTTTCGGTGTATCTGACCCGACCGATTAGGCGCATGAGTCGTTCAATGGATCGGATCGCGGACGGAGATCTCGATCATCGCGTAAAAGTGCATGGACGCAACGAAGTGGCAGCCATGGGCCGGAGTTTCAACGCCATGGCAGATCGCATCGGCGCGATGATCATGGGTGAGAAGGAGTTACTGGCTGGGGTTTCGCACGAGCTGCGGTCGCCGCTTGCACGAATGAAGGTGGCTCTGGAGCTGCTGCGCGAAGGTGGAACGCCAGACGAGAAGGTGAACGAGGTCGAGGAAGAGGTCGACGCGATCGATTCGATGGTCGAGGAGCTGCTGACAGCGAGCCGGCTTGACTTGGGCTCGGCGAAGCTGACGCTCCAGGACTGTGCGATCGAGGAGCTGGCGGAGCGAGCCTGGCGACGCGTCGAAGCCGGAGCTGAGAAGGCAGGAATGCGACTCGAGATCGCACTCGGTAACGATGCGATGAAGATCGAAGCCGACGAGGCCCTCGTGGTGAGAGTACTCGGCAATTTGTTCGAAAACGCAGTTCGCTACGCCGGCACAGGCACGGTGAGGCTCACGTCCCAGCGGCGAGCTTCACAAGTTGAGATCGCCGTGGCAGACGAAGGGCCAGGAGTACCCACCGAGGTCATGGACCAACTCTTTGAGCCGTTCTTTAGAGCCGATCCTTCCCGTTCGCGCAAAACCGGAGCGACCGGACTCGGGCTGATGATCGTACGGCGCGCAGTGGAGGCCCACGGCGGCTCAGTGTCGGCTCGAATCGGCACGGATGGTGGACTATTAGTATGCCTCAGTCTGCCGTCAACTTCTCTCAATCGGACCTGAGCATCAGACGGTGTTGACCAGCGACGGCCACTATACGCACCCCTGAATCTTCATCCCAAGACTTGATCATGTGCCTTGTATGCATTCTACAAGGCGCGATATTTTAAAGTTACATGTTAAGATATCGATATGATCTATAAAAATCGACTCATCGAAGACAGACTAAATCGCTACGTCGAGTCATTCGCATGCGTTCTCGTGACGGGCGCACGGCAGGTCGGCAAGAGCACTCTATTAGAGCAGCGGCACGGTACGGCCTATAAGAGCTTCGTCTTCGATCCCGCTCAGGACATCTACGGTGTTCGGCAGGATCCGGATCTGTTTTTGCGCAACAACGCCGCCCCGCTGATACTGGACGAGATTCAGTATGTCCCGGAGCTTGTCCCGGCGCTCAAGCGATACATCGACCGAGACCGTCGCCCAGGGCTGTACCTCATCACCGGTTCACAACAATGGCACGTCATGCGCAACCTAGCGGAGTCGCTCGCAGGTCGTGTCGCCATTTTGGAACTCGCTTCATTTTGTCTGCAGGAAATGGCAGGAACACCAGATCGCACTTGGTTGAATACCTGGATGGCGGCCGCTCCGCAAGACATCGACGATGGCATCGAAGCGTTGCGGGATTTCTCACCCGCAAAGGAGTCAGTCACCAAAACTATCTGGAGAGGGGGATTCCCAGAAGTCCAGACCTTACAGGAAGACGTCATACCAGGCTGGATGCAGGGCTACGTCAGCACCTACCTGCTCCGAGACATAAGATCCATGCTGGAAGTCCGTGATGAGATGCAGTTTGGCAACTTTCTCGGTCTTTGTGCTTCACTCACCGGCCAGGAGTGCAACTATAGTCAGCTTGGCCGCGATATCGGGCTTTCATCTCCGGCAGCAAAACGATGGATCGGTGTCCTGCGGGGAACGTTTCAATGGCTCGAGGTCCCGGCCTATGCGGCCAACCACATTAAGCGACTGAGCAGCCGACCGAAGGGGTATCTTTCCGACACCGGACTCGCCTGCTATCTCATGCGATTGTCCTCCCCGTCCGCGGTGCAGGGTCATCCCGCATTCGGAGCGCTGTTCGAAACACTGGTAGTAACCGAGTTTTGGAAACAGCTGCAACGGCAGCCTCTGGTGCCTGCCATGTATCACTATCGACAGCACAGCGGAACCGAAGTCGACCTCATCATTGAAAAGGACGGCTTGCTCTTTCCTATCGAAATCAAGGCATCCAGTCAGGCTCATCCATCAGATGCCCGGTCGATTGAGACATTTCGTCGCAATTTTGGCGAAGCGGTGCAACCCGGTCTGGTGGTCTACGCCGGCCGCGAAGTACTAAGATTAAGCGAGGGCTGCATCGCTGCACCCTTTGACTTGCTGTAACCCTAACCAGAGACGTCTCTGGAGAAATACGGTGAAGTCCCTTTGATCCACATTCATTCCTGGCGCAGCACATCCATCGGATCCACGCAGGCTGCGCGTCGCGCCGGAATGAACACAGCAAGGGCAGCAACAGATATGAGCAAGATCGTCGCGCTGAGTATGCTGAATATATCGGTCTCGCCAAAGCCGAAGAGAATGTTCTCAAGCGTTCGGGATAGGGCCCATGCCGCAATAATTCCAATCGCGGCACCGACTACTACAGCTCGCATCTGGCGCATTGCCGAAAGCACGATGGAGTTTCGACTTGCTCCAAGCGAGATTCGGATACCGATTTCCTGAGTGCGGCGGCTAACCGCGTAGGACACCGTGGCGTAGATGCCGATACACGCCAGCACCAAGGCCAAAAGCGCAGCAACCAGCGACAGCCTCAGAAACTGGCTTTCCTGCTGCATCGCATGATCGACGTGCTCCGACAGGGTGCGAACGTCGAAGATCGGAACGTTGGGATCGATTCGGCGAACGACTTCACGAACCTGGTTCGCCATCATTTCCGGGCGACCCGAAGTCCGCACAAAGTATGTGAGAGTACCTAGAGTCCCACTGTGTTGCCTAAGGGGTAGGAGAGCCATCGGCTCAGGTTCGCGCTTCAGACTCACCGTGCGCGCGTCGGGCAGCATTCCCACAATGCGATAAGTCACACGATCTTCGTCTCGGCCAGTGGAGAACTCTTCGCCGATGACGTCAGCATCGTCGAATACCTGATCCACAAACGCCCGATTGACCACTGCAACCAGGGGTGAATCCGAGTCATCGTGGGCGGTGAATGAGGTCCCTGATAACAGCGGGACCCGCAAAGCATCAAAGTAAGATGGATCGACCAATCCAATGTAGGTATCGACAAACTTTCCATCTGAGGCCTCGGCGCGATCCCACATCCCCGAGCCCGTGATCGGTGAAAACCCTGCCATTGCGACAGACGTCACACCGGGGAGGTTCGCCAGGCCATCTCTAAACTCTTCGCTGAGGCGGAGCAGGTCCTGGTCACGGTATCCGTTGAGGCCTGCAGACATGCGGAAAGTGAGAACACCCTCACTTTCGAATCCAGGATCAACCGCCCGCAGTTGGTTGAGTGCGTGCAGAAACAGGCCGGCGACAATGAGCAACACCAAGGAGACGGCGACCTGGGCGACTATCAGCACGGCACCGAATCGATGCTGCGAGCGCGTAGCGCCGAGACGACCTCGCCCACCTTCGCGCAGTAGTTGCGGCAGTTTTACGTTGAGGATCTTCAATGCCGGCACGAGACCGAACACCACGCCGGTCAGAATCGAGATCACAGCGGATAACACAATCACCATGGGATCGGGTTTGAGGTCGATCGCCAATCCCGACCAGGTTGTAGACTCGAGAAGGGCCACCAAGACACCGCTCAACCACAGGCTCAACGCCACGCCCAGCGTCCCGCCAATGACGGCGAGCATAAGACTCTCGGTCAACAGCTGGCGAATGACTCGAGGTCGGCCGGCTCCGAGTGCGATCCGCACGGCCACTTCGCTGCTGCGACTCTCGGCTCCGGCAAGCAACAAAGTCGCCGTGTTCGCGCACGCAATGACAAGAATCAGCACCGCGATGCCGAACGCCACGACCAAAGGATCTATCAGGTCCTGGCGCACCTCCTGAAGCCCTCGCGCGCCGGACGTGAGACGCAGACGAGGAACCGCGTTGGCTTCCTCTTCGTCGCCCTGGAGCGACTGGCCGAGGTCTCTTTCGACCATCGCCACAAGAAGTTGATCGAGCCTCTGCTCGACCAGGGCACGATCCGTATTTGGCGCAAGCCGGCCCATCACCTGAATCCACCAAAGGTCTACGGCGCCTGAAAGATCGCCATTCCCCATCACCAATCCGTGCTGGGCGAGCGGAAGGAAGACGGCCGGTGATCGACCCACCTGCAAGGTACCTGCGAATCCCGGCTCGGCGATCCCAACGATCGTGAAGAGCGTTCCGTTGACGCGGATCGGTTTGCCGATCACGGTCGGATCGCCACCATACTGGCGTTGCCAGAACGAATGGGCGAGGACGACCGTCGGTTCTGCATCTACACGGTCGTCGGCCTGAGACAACAGGCGACCGAGATGGGCCTTCAGTCCCAGGCCTGTGAAGAAGGTTCCACTGACGAGTTGGCCTCCATCAAGCACGGCTTCGCCATCAAAGTAGAGATTGACACGCCCGGTTTTGGTGAAGGCAAAAATGCTCTCGAGTTGGCCTTTCTGGTTTGCAAACTCACGAAATGCCGGATACGAAAACGATGTACTGGTGCGCTTCCCATCGTCCGTATCACGTATCGAGCCGTTGAGGCCAAAGTTGAACCAATCGCCCGCGGCCCAGTTGAAGAGCACCAGCTCGTCGGGATTGGCAACGGGCAGACGATCAATGAGCACGCGATTGGCGACGGTGAAGATAGCGGTGTTGGCGCCAATGCCGAGGGCAAGTGACAGGATGACTACGGCAGAAAGGACTGGCCGCGCCAACGCCACACGAGCGCCGTGGGTCAAATCCGTTCCCAACTCGGAGAGGGCCGTGAGGCGTAGTTTCGAGCGTTGGGCTCTTTTCCCAAGTAATACACAGTCCTTGCGGATTTGGCGCTGGTCGCCGAACAGGCGCACAGCTTCGCGGCGTGCGGCTTCCGGGGTCATGCCGCCCTCGACCAACTCTTGGGTGCGCTGTTCGAGGTGAAAGTCGAGCTCGTCGCGAACGTCGCCCTCGACGTCAGGCCCCCAGAATCTCAGGTAGCGGCGCCAGGCCGGGGCACGGCTCACGATTGCGCCCAGGCCGGCCGCTCTGTGGCACCGAGAATCTTGGCCAGAGCTTCAGCGAAGCTTGTCCAACTCGACTCACCTGCCTTGAGCTGCTTTCGGCCGAGATCGGTCAGATGATAGAACTTTGCTCGGCGATTATTCTCCGACAACCCCCACTCGGCCTTCAGCCAACCTCTTTCCTCCATCCGGTGCAGGGCCGGGTAAAGCGCACCTTCTTCGATCTGCAGAGCTTCGTTGGTGGTCTGGCGGATCCAGCGCGACACGGAGTATCCGTGCATCGGTCCCCAACTCAGTGACTTGAGGATCATGATGTCGAGGGTGCCTTTGACGAGTTCGACTTTGGGCTTCATGCGATTTCCCCTTTGACTCTTAGGGGAATATGAAGCCTCTCCCCTAAGATGTCAAGGGGAAGATAGCTAGAATCGCTCGAGATGATTCACCAAAACAGAGCGCGAAAGGATAAACCCTCCCCTACAAAATGTTGGAAAGGATCGACCTCAGTATGGATCAAGATTCTTGCCGGCGCTCTTTATTCACCGCGCAGCACCGCCATCGGGTTTGATCGGGTCGCTGCATGCGCCGGGATCAGGCAGACGACGATCGAGGTCAGCGAAAGCAGCACCGCCACCGCTGCATAGGTCACCGGATCGGCGGCGTTGATTTCGAACAACAACGAGCGCAACCATCTGGTGAGACCTATGCCACAGACAGTGCCGACCACGACCGCAACCAGGATCAGCTTGACACCCTCGGCGACGACGGCGAAACCGATCTGGCTGCGATGTGCGCCCAATGCTATGCGAATGCCGATCTCCTGTGAGCGCTGGCTCACGGCATAAGAGAGAACTCCATACACGCCAACCAAAGACAACACCAGAGCGACTCCGGCGAACACGGTCATCAGCAGGCTGGCGAATCCTTCGCGCGCCCTTGCTTCTTCAACGACGTCATCGAGTGCGGCCGGATTGAACATGACGAGTGACGGGTCGATAGCGGCAAGCTCCTTGCGGATGGCGGTAAAGAGCTGAGTTCGGTCGAGGTCTGCTGCGACCACGTGGGCCATAGTCCAATTGCGATCATTGGCGAACTGATTGTAGGAAACGTAGGCCCTCTCGGGGACCTCAGAGCGCAGTCCGGTGCGAGTGTTTTTCACTACCCCGACGATCTCTCGCCATGCACCACCGATGTAGATGCGTTCGCCGATAGGTCTGACGTCAGCAAATCGGAGTTCAACCATACTTCGATTGATGATGACCGTCGGAGTCGATTCCATAACGTCCTGCGAATCGAAATATCGACCTTCAAGCAAGTCTACGCCCAAGGCACTGAAGTAGTCTCCTCCGACAACCCGGAAGTTCAGCAGGTGGTAAACGTCACCTTCGCCCTCAATCTGTTCACGTTCAATTCGGTAGGCCCAGCTGTGGTAGTGACCGGTCAGCGGTAAGCGCGACACCATACCGACCGCGCGCACACCCGGCAGAGATTCGAGGCGAGTCTGAAGCTCTCTCTCGAGTTCGACGCGCAGAGCTGGCTCGTCCACGCTATAGGCTTCGGTTGGCAGCGCGAGATCGAATGTGGCGACACCGTCCGACTCGAAACCGGGATCGACTCGCGCCATCCGAATGAAGCTTTGCAGCAACAGTGCGGCGCCGGCGAGAAGGATGAACGCCAAACCGATCTGCGAGACCACCAGGGCACGCCTCAGGCTGCTCTGGCTCCTGCCAGCGGAAGAGGAACGCGAACTGTCTCGGAGGCTCTGCTCAAGATTGCCCCTGGAAAAGCGAAATGCAGGTACCAACCCGAACACTATGCCTGTCGCGAGGGAAAGCACCGTTGCGAAGCCAAGAACAATCCCGTCAAGTTGAATAGTGTCGAGTCTCGGGACCGCATCAGGCCTGAGATCCAGCAATAACGCAACGCCCGCCCAGGCAAGCAGCACTCCGGCCGCGCCACCGATTAAGAAGACAAGCGCATGTTCGATAACAAGCTGACGAATGATCCGCGCTCTGCTGGCGCCAAGCGAAACCCGAAGGGCCAACTCACGTTGACGCCCAGCACTGTTGGCGAGGCTGAGGTTGGCTACGTTGACGCAGGCGATCAGCATCAGGACGGCCACTGCAGCGAGGAGAATTATTAGCAGCGCGCCACTTCCGCCGACGACCTCTTCGTCGAGTTCAACTGACCGTGCTCGCCAATTCCCCAGCCCTTCCATGTCTCTGTTCTCTTCGGCGATTCCGGCAACGATCGTATCCATCTCAGCCTGAGCCTCGGTCAGCGACACACCCGGTTTCAGTCTCCCGATCACACTAAGGTAGAAGTTGTACCTCGAGTTATCGTTGGCCACCGAAAGATCGCCCGGAATCCAGAGGTCTACCCGGCGCCCAAATGGTTCCTCGAAACTGGCAGGCATGATGCCTATGATGGAATACGGCTTGCGATCGAGCAGCAATGACTGGCCGACGGCATTTGCGTCGCCGAGCAGATGGTCCTGCCAAAGACGGTGGCTGATGACGATGTTCGGATTATCCACGCGCTCGTCCTCACGAGAAAACGGGCGTCCAACCATCGGCTCGGCACCAAGCGCCGCAAAGTAATTTGCACTAACCGGCATCATGATCACCCGGCGGGGCTGGCGCCCCTTGCCGGTGAGTTCGAAGCCCATTTCAGAGTAGTCGCGATAGCAGGCAACGTGCTCAAACGACTCTGTGCGTGCGCGGATGTCACGAAAATCCGGCAATGTGAAGTAGTTGTGGTCCCCATCCGAACCCGACTCGTCATAGTTGAGCTTGACCAGCCGGCCGGCACCCTCGTACGGAAGCGGTTCAAGTACTACTGACTTCAGCACAGTGAAGATTGCAGTAGTGGCGCCGATGCCGATCGCCAAGGTGATGGCCGCCGTGATCACGAAGCGAGGTTGGTTTCGAAGAGATTTAAGTGCGTATCTGATGTCATGAAGAAAGGCCTGCAACTTCCACCTCCGCTGTGGTGGTATCGACCACCGCTCAGGCACAGTCGCAAGATCGATACCAGCTCCACGGGTAGCTCGTCTACCTGCCGAGATTGCATCTCTGTTCTACAGCGGTCAACAGTGCCCGAGATCGGACACCAAGCAGCAGGCGTCGCGAAAGGCGGCTCGTGGACCTAGAATGACGTCTCGACGCGCAAACCGGCGACGAAGGCACTGCCTTGGCCCCCACCGGGGCGATCAACCCATTGCAGATCGGGGCGCAGGCTCATCCATGGCGTGACCGGAAATCGGTAGAAGAGCTCGACGATGGTTTCATGGGTGGCGTGATCTACGGGTCGCTCGACATCGCCGAGTTCAGCATGCGCAATTCCAATCCCGAGGAGATCATCGTCACGCCCCTTGAATGGACTGCTTAGAGTGAGTCCACCTCCGAAGTAGCGACTGAACGCGGAACGGTCTGCCTCACCCCAGCCACCCTGAGCAAACAAAGCAAGCTCTCTGGACCCGCGCTGCCACAGGCCTTGGTCAATGGTGAAGTAGATTCCATCAGCCGGTGCGACCTCAAGGTTAGTGTCCAGCTGATCGTCAGATCCGAGCTCGACCGCGGAGTGATGCCATACCCCGAGCCGGTAGGTACCCGGCAGACTTTTGCCGCCGAAAGGCTGAAACTCAACACCGGCTGCAGCGACAGCGCCGCCACTCCCGTCGAAGGCAGTGGACATGGACCCGGAGCCCAACGCTGGGGCTCCGTCCCATACACCGGCCTTGAAACGGACGCGACTGGTCGGGCTCCAGGCACCCATCACACCGAGCGCGGGCGAAGGAAAGGTCGGCAGGGGCACTGTCGGGATGATCCCGAAGGACGAATTGATGAACTCACCGCCACCGTGCGAAACCACGAAGTCAGCGTTGGCGTCCTGTTTGCCGACCTTGAGCATCGCCTTACCAGCGGCAAACTCCTGCACCAGGAAGTACTCAACAAAGCGCGTACCGGGTGGTCCAACGATATTGCTGATTCCCTGGGCATCTCCCACAACAGCCGAGATGTCACCGCCTCGAACATTCTGCAGCACGACCGAGAGGTTCCCACCCTGCCACCAGCCCGCATCTTTTGTATCGAGAGAGAGGACTACGTCGGTGAGGCCGGCGTAGCGGCCGGATCGATCCTCATTGAGGTTCTCGTTCGGCGTTCCAAGGCCTTCATCAAGAGAAGTGATCTCCAATGTCATTCCGTGCTTCGCCAACCACGGCCTAGCACCGCCAAGGTCCCCGAGCAACTGATCTCGCGAGCGCCAATCACTCCGCTTCGAGTCATTCTCTACGTCCAGAGCTATTGTCTTCTCGATTGCATCCGTGGTTGTAGTTCGATCCGGCTTTGGGCCCGCCTCCGCGGGTTCCCCCGCTACCACGGAGGCAGCAACGAGTAGGCACAACTTCCCCAGGATCACACATCTACAGTTCATAGATGATCTCCATTAAACGCCTATATTGAGGGCACTTCCAGCTTGAAAGACAGCCACAGTCACTACCCACGCGAGAACGGTAAGGCCGAAGAACTGGAGCGCGGCCCAGCGCCACGAGCCGCTTTCGCGCCGAACGACTGCGACAGTAGCCATACAGGGTGACGCGATCAGGGCGAACAACATCACGCAAAAGCCGACGAGCTGTGAGTAGTTGGCACGCAGTTGTTGGCGCAGGCTCGACGCACCGATTTCCTCTGGAGACTCCACGGCAAAGACGATTCCCATCTGCGCAACGAAGACTTCCTTCGCTGCGAATGCACCGACCAGCGCAGTACCGATCCTCCAGTCAAATCCCATCGGAGCAACGATCGGCTCCATCATCCGTCCGATTCGTCCAGCAAATGAGTGAGCCAGCTGACGAGAGGCCAGGTCGTCCGGCTGTGCGACGGTTGCCTCGACTTCAGTTGCCGCAGCCGACTGCTGCGACATCCCGTCTGCTTCTATCCGGGGAAACGTCGCCAGGGCCCACATAACGATCGAGATTCCGAGAATCACTGTGCCTGCCTTGCGGAGATACAACCACGAGCGCTCGCCCATGTGCAGCAACACGCTTCGCACGGTAGGCATGCGGTAGGGAGGCAACTCCATCAGGAAGGGAAGCCCAGCGCCGGCGAAAAGCGTCGTGCGGAGAAGCCATGCACAACCCATCGCCAAGACCACGCCCACGACGTACATCACCCACAGCACCGGAGCTCGCCACTGGCTGGCGAAAAAGGCCGGAATGATCAGAGCGTAGATCGGTAAACGGGCGCTGCAACTCATCAGCGGTACCACCATCATTGTTGTCAGCCGCGCGCGGCGGCTCTCGATCGTTCGGGTGGCCATGATCGCCGGGATCGAACAGCCGAAGCCAAGGAGCATCGGGATGAAGCTCTTGCCGTGCAGGCCAACAGTCTTCATCACGCGATCCATCAAGAATGCGGCTCGCGCCATGTAGCCCGAGTCCTCAAGTAACGAAATGGCGAGGAAGAGTAGGACGATGTTTGGCAGAAAGACCAGTACACCGCCGACACCGCCAATAATCCCATCGACAATCAGCGATCGAAACAAAGAATCTGACCCGACCGGCCAGAGGCCACTCAGAACGCCGCCGAGCCATTCGAATCCGGACTCGATCCAACCCACTGGGACATCAGCGACGGTGAAGGTGAAGAGAAAGACCGAGTACATGATGCCGAGGAAGATGGGCAGTCCGAGCACACGGTTGACGAGCACTCGATCGATGAGCTCGGTGAGATCCTTTCGGCGAGCGATGGAAGTTCGAACGGTCTGTCGGGCAAGCCCGGCAGCCGCTCCGTGCCGGCGCTCAGCAATCAAAATGTCGATGGGATCGTGGAGGAGACGCTCGATTCTCTCCACACTCTCGCGCGCTGCACGACGGACTCCCTCGCCAATCGCGTCTGTTCGCTCCGTGCGAACGCCCTCCAGCAGGGCGATGGCGAGGCCCCGGCGCACAACCGGGCCGAAGTCCGGTTCCGCTACCGCAAGCAAACCGTCGATGCGCTCGATCTCACGTTCGACATCCGCGCCGTAATCGACCCGAAACTCCGCCGGCGCAGGGAACGCGCTACGCTCACGGATCGCATCCAACAGGTCATCGGCACCGAGGCCACGGCGAGCAACCGTCTTGACGACCGGCGCACGCAACAGCCGCGACAACTTCTTGGAGTTGACGACGATGCCCTGGCTTTCGGCGACATCCACCATGTTGAGCGCCACCACCACCGGCAAGCCGAGTTCGAGCAGTTGAACTGTCAGATACAGATTGCGCTCGAGATTCGAGGCATCGACGACAGATACTGTGACATCAGGCCACTGTGCGACCAGCACATCACGCGCGATGCGTTCTTCGAGAGAATTGGTGGCCAGCGAGTAGGTTCCGGGCAGATCCATGATGCGCAGATCAAGCCCTCCGTGTTTGCGGAAACCCTCCTTGCGTTCGACCGTCACGCCCGGGTAGTTGCCAACGTGTTGATGGCCCCCTGTCAGTGCGTTGAAGAGCGAGGTTTTGCCGCTATTTGGGTTGCCGGCAAGGGTTACGAATCTCGATTGCGGCTCAGTCTCAACACCGTGAGTTTCAACAAGACTAAAATTCTTCGGCAAGGCGAAAACTCCTTCTAAAAAAGGGGCGAGCGACGACCGCTCACTCCTTCAGATCAACTTGAACTGCCGTCGCTTCCTGGCGGCGCAACGACAGGTGGGTTCCTCTGACGAGGATTTCGAGTGGATCGCCCAGAGGGGCCGATCGTTCCATGGTGACCGGAGTGCCGGCGATCAGTCCGAGATCCATGAGTCGGCGACGGAGCGTTCCCTCGCCCTGCACTCTCTTCACGGTCGCCTGTTGCCCTGCTTCAAGGTCGGCGAGGGTAGTCAGCGCACTACGAACCTTTGGCGGATCGGTCGCGACCGCAACGGAAGGTGGCAACGAGCATTGATCGAAACACTTCGGCCGACATCCTTGATCGAGATGGACGCGGAAGCCCTCGAGCAATCCGGAGCCGCCCTTCGGGCACATCTCAACGAACTCCACGAAGCGAACAAATCGCGTGACCAACTCGGCCGGGATCGCATGCTCCATGCGGCAGGCGGCCTCTTCGGC
>JAAESQ010001535.1 GCA_024229275.1 bacterium
ACTCCAGACGCCGACTCCAGACGCCGACTCCAGACGCCGACTCCAGACGCCGTGACAGAGCCAGATATCAGATTCAGAAGTCTGAGATAGATCACAGCGAACGTTCATGATCCCTAGAATCAGAAAACCCACCGCTGAGCGGCGGGCAGGGTCTCAATGAGTCTACGTTGGATCGATCAGTACAGCGGGAACTTCGCCGCCAACGCATGTACGTCAGCTTTAACAGCTTCCATTCGCTCCCCGAACACCTTCATCTTGGCATCGTCGTTCTTGTCTTCATCGGACTGAAGAACGCGGTCGATGAGATTAGCGATGACGGGCATCTCATCGGGACCCATTCCGCGTGAGGTGATTGCCGGAGTGCCGATTCGCAGTCCGGAGGCGATGTATGGCTTGCGGGTATCGAACGGCACGGTGTTCTTGTTGACGGTGATGTCGGCCAGTCCGAGCCAACGCTCGGCCTTCTTACCGGAGATGAAGTCCGGTCCAAGGTCGATCAGAAAGAGATGGTTGTCAGTGCCGCCTGAGACGATGCGCCAGCCCTTATCCTGTATCGCCTCGCAAAGGACGGCGGAGTTCTTTACCACCCTCTTCTGGTAGTCCATCCATGCGTCGGTGCCGGCCTCCTTGAATGCGACGGCCTTGGCAGCGATGACATGCATCAACGGTCCGCCCTGTACGCCAGGGAAGACGGCCTTGTCGATTCTCTCGGCCCACTCCTCGGTGCACATGATGATGCCGCCGCGCGGTCCGCGCAGCGTCTTGTGCGTCGTTGAGGTGACGAATTGGCAATGCGGCACCGGTGAGGGATGGAGCCCGGCGGCGACGAGCCCAGCGATGTGAGCGATGTCGGCCATCAGCAGGCAGTCTGCCTCATCGGCGATCGCGCGCAGGAGTTCGAAGTCAATGATGCGCGGATAGGCTGAGGCGCCGCAGACGAGAATCTTCGGCTTGTGCTCGATGGCGAGTTCCCGCAGGCGGTCGTAGTCGATGGTTTCGCCTTCGCGAGCAACGCCGTACGCGACAACCTCGAACTCCTTTCCTGAGTAGTTCAGAGGATGGCCATGGGTGAGATGTCCGCCGTGTGTTAGATCCATTCCGAGCATCGTGTCGCCAGGCTTGAGCGCGGCGAGATAGACCGCCATGTTGGCCTGGGCCCCAGAGTGCGGCTGAACATTGACATGGGCAGCACCGAACAGTTCCTTTGCTCTGTCGCGAGCAAGCGACTCGGCGATATCGACGTACTGGCATCCACCGTAGTACCGCTTCGCCGGGTAGCCTTCAGCATATTTGTTGGTCATGACCGAGCCCATGGTCGCCATGACT
>JAAESQ010001536.1 GCA_024229275.1 bacterium
ACCAGTACTTCGAAGAGTACCTGGGGTTGGTCCCTACTCAGGCCGTTCCGCATCCGGAGCAGAGGGTGCTGAGTGAGGTTCACCGGAAGTTGAAGTTGAGTAAAGGTGAGTTGCGGGGGTTGAGGGACGAGGAGATCGCAATTCTCAGGTTGCCGCCCGCGACGTACGATCAGAGTTGGTACCCAGTCGTTCGGATCGAGCTGAAGCCGGACTGCCAAATCCGTCAGATCGACGAGGAAGTCACCCCGGTCGTTTGCATGGTCCAGGCCTTGGACGACGACGCGCAGATGACGGCTTGGAGTCTGCGGTTGGCGAAGGTAGAGTTGTCTGATCAGGTCCGCAAGGTCATGAAGGAGTTGCTGGAAGAAAGGAAAGCGTCCGGTGATCTCTTCCAGGCGACGGGGTTCATGGGCGACAGACAACGATGGCGCGAAGACGCGTTGGACGTGAACGACGAGATGCCCGACAACTTGGTGTCCGTCAACGTCTGAGATGCGCGGCTGCGCACACCAGCTTGCTGTTATCGCGTACAGGGTCGGAGGGTCTTGATTCGCCGACTAACGCGATTTTGTGAATAAGAGAAGGTGCGGTGTAGCTGCGCTCACCAGCAGTGCACAGTTTCGCTAGATGCCGAAGTGAGTGGTTCGGACGAGTGACCAGGGGCGCGCTGTATTGGAGCATCTCTGGAGTTGGTCCTCGATCCTTACCATGTTGCGAGCTCGCGACGTCACAACACTGCTGGTTGCTTGGCTCAAGAAACGGAAAATCTTCCGGAAACAACATACT
>JAAESQ010001537.1 GCA_024229275.1 bacterium
CCTCGTCGTTCACCACTTCCCAGCTCTCTTCGCAGACTACGACATGAAGGGTCAGGTGTTTACGGCCCGCTTGGGTGAATTCGTAGTCGATGGCGTTGACCCGGGAAAAGTGCTGGTGGCGCTCGCCCCAGGCGCGCTGGAGGCGATTTTCGGGCTGTAAGGGTCGGAGTGATTCGAACTCTTCCCATACGGTGATCAGATCTTTGTCCTTGAGCACGATCATGAACTGCCAGTGGTACTGGTGGCCGCGGCGCCTTACCGGCCCGTTGGCGTAGAGCCCGTCGAGCAGCAGCAGCAGGGCAAGGCGCGGGAAAAGCTTCTTGAGCCGTTCGCTCAGCCGGTGGAAGGCGCGCTGCTCGCAGTCCTGCTTGTTGTTGTCGGTATCGCCCTTGGCGTATTCGAGGAACTCGCTGAGCAGGGGAATGACCATGCCGTTGCGAAAGGCGAGGCTCGCCTCCAGGATATAGACGAAGTACTGGGTGTGGCGACTGTCCCCCTTGCCTTGGGTGCGCTCCAACAGGTTCTCGTCCCACAAGGTATCTCTGGCAAACTTCTGCGAGCCGTCGATGGCAATGGGATAGCAGTTGTTGATGAGGTAACGGCGAAACTTCTTACCACGGATCAGCCGCCCGACCAGCTCGATGTGGGCCTGCTCGATACTCTGCACATCGATGTCACGCAGCAAGCGAAACAGGGTATCGGCATGAGGCAGCGTTTCGAGCTCTGGAAACAGCAGCCGGAGGTTGGTCTCGAACTGGGGGCGGGTCATCTCCCGGTTGACCTCGCGCCGGGAGGCGAACTGAAAGACGAACATCAGCA
>JAAESQ010001538.1 GCA_024229275.1 bacterium
GAGACGCTGGACCAGTACCTCGAGTATCGGATTGAGCCTCCGGCGACCTTGCCGGAGATGCGAGACGAGTACCTAGCAAAAATCACGAGTCTCGAGGAGGAAGAGAGCGAGACCGAAGCTGAGCATCTAGATGCCCTGGTAGAGCAGTGGGCCGAGTTCATTCATCCGCCAGACAAGGAACCCTCGTCATCCCATGCTACGGAGCCTTCCCGTGTGACGGAGCCGCGAACAACTCGCCAACCATCGGCAACCGAGGCAGCCTCAACAATTCGTGCAGAGGCAGACGAGGAGACGCCGCATGAAGCTATCGAGGCAACTATCGAGCAGGCGTTTGAAGCGGAGGTCGTGGTGAGAGCATCGCTGATCCCGCGTCAGGATCTGGAGGCACTGTCACCAAGGACGGTGACGGTCAATGACCGCGATACGCCGGCCATCGCCGGAATCGTTGTCCAGCCGTGGGATCCGGGAATGCCATATCTCGACTCTCTGAAGGCAACGCCAGAAGCAGAGATGTATCAAACGTATTTGAAATTGAGGAGTGATTTCACATCGAGTCCCGGGTTCTTTGTTGACTGTGCTCGTTTCTTCCTGAAGTGCGAGCAGCGGGATACTGGATTGAGGATTCTCTCCTCGCTCTTGGATCTAGAGATCGAGGATCCTCGTATGATCAGAATCGTCGCAATGCTCTATCAGGAGCAAGGCGATATAGATGCCGCCATAGAGCTTCTTGCGCAGCTGACGCGGCTCCGTCCAGAGCTGCCGCAGACACATCGGGACCTCGCACTGGCGTTTGCCATCCGAGGACTGAACTCTGTTGACGTGGATTCAGGTTCGGCAGAGTCTGATCTGGAACGATCCGTTGAACTTCTCCGCCAAGTTGTCCTCGGGCCATGGGGATCGGTGCCCGATCATCTCAAACATATGTATGGGGTCGATGGTCGCTTCGAGGACCTGAGCCGAATCGCGCTGGTCGATCTGTTTTGGGTCGGGATGGCATACGAGAAGCTGTTTGGAGAACGGCACGGATTAGCCGTGGAGTTGGAAGCTCAGTTTCCCGGGGAAATCGAAGCTGATCTTCGAGTCGTACTCACCTGGGACAACGATTCTGCTGATGTTGACCTTTGGGTGATTGAGCCTAGTGGAGAGAAGGTTTACTACGGAAGTCCTACCTCGGCTGCCGGCGGAATCCTTTCGGACGACTGTATGGATGGATTCGGGCCAGAGAGCTACACACTACGGGTTGCGCCGTCAGGAACTTATCGGATCGTTGCGAACTACTACTCAGAGGATGGACCGGAGTTGGTTGGACCGGTGACCGTTCAAGCGACGGTGTTCACCGATTTTGGGCGGGGCACCGAGAAATCTGAGATCCGAACGATCCGGCTTGAGGACGAGAAGGACGAGTTCGAAATCGCGGTGATCAACATCGAATGATTAGGTGTGCAGATGAAGACCCTCGGAATCGATCTCTCGTCTGATCCATCGAAGACAGGTGGATGCGTCGTTGAATGGTCAGTAGGGGAGGCGCTTGTTCTGGAACTGCAGGTCGGGTTGGTTGACGACGCACTTCTCGAGCTTCACAGTCGTAGCGATGTCACGGGCATAGACTCACCGTTCGGCTGGCCGGAGCCGTTCACTGAGTTCGTGAAACGTCAGCGTGATCAACCGACTGAGTACCTTCCAGACTGGACAAACGAGCGACGAGATCAGCTTCGCTTTCGGACGACGGACTTCAAAGTCAAAGAAGTGATCGGCCGTTGGCCGCTCAGTGTGTCGTCAGATCTGATCGCACTACCGACAATGCGATGCGTTGGTCTGCTCGCAAGAATGGGGGTAGAGGATCGCTCGGGAAATGGTCGAGTCTTCGAGACCTATCCCGCCGCCGCCTTGAAACAGTGGGGCTTGCGCTCGACCGGCTACAAGAAACCCAAGAACGTCGAAGTTCTGAGGAGTCTGTTCTCGGACCTCTGCGAACGTGCACCTTGGCTCAAGATCCCCGCACCAGAACACAGAGACCTGCTCTCAACAAACGACGACGCCTTCGACGCTCTCATCGCGGCCATGATTACCAGAGCTGCTGTACTCGGCCTGGTCGTTCAACCGACCACCGAGGAAAAGGCCCGAGCAAGAACCGAAGGCTGGATCGCGATCCCCGATGAAGGCTCATTCATTCATTTGACTGATTAGCGTATTTACCCCAGCCCTTTTGGGTAGCCTAATGTCCGCGTCGGCCGGGGCCGGTGATGGCAGCTCCTCAACCGATCGACTGTGGGGCAACTCTGGCGTCTCGCCGGGATCAGCGAGTGGCTGTAGCCAGTCTGCCTTGCGGCCTGCCACAGCCATTGGTCGCTGCTCTCCGACGAGTGCAGGGGGTCCAGAGTTACTGCGCTGTTGGGAAGCTTGTGACACTTCGCCTTGCTCCGAGTGCAGAATCTCTGCGTCCCGAGCATTAAAATCAGTAACTTAGCCGCCCGCAGGGGCGGCTTTTGCGGTATTTGCGTCCCTGGCCGAATTCCTGACAGTTTGGAAAGGGGTTCACCTACGCAGTTGTCGCCCTCGGGAACCTGATCCGAGTCGTGAAGCCAACCCAACCTCGCGGAGAGTGTGCTGGAGACCGCTGTCTCGATGAGAACTGAGTGGGATTCCCTACATCTGCGACGGCTGCAACCGGATCCTCCTGGATATGTACTGGTGTGAGACTATGGGGAGCACCACCATCGCTTGAGGAGAGCCTCAATGGAACAATCCGAGCGGCGTTTGAAGACTTACCAGAGGATCGCGGACATTCTGGCAGCGCTTTGCCTGTTGAGTGGCCTTTTCCTCCTCCTCTGCCTCGCGATGTTCCCCAAGACAGGCATGGAATCTCTCGGCATCATTGTTCCGTGGCTGGTGGTTTTTGTGCTGAATGTGTGCCTTGTTCTGCCGACCTCCATCGCTGCCTTCATGACCAAGCGCATTCTTCGCAACCTCTGGATCTACGGATACTTCTTGCTGTTCTTCGGTGCGAACGCGGTCTACTACGCGAAGGTTCAGCGGGTCGATGTTGGCGTGGCGAAGCTCTACGACAATGCTGCCTTCCCAGAGGAGATGGCACTGAATCGGAACCTCGAGACTCTCTACATTTCGGTTACTAGCGGCCGGCGTCCAGATTCCAACATGCTTGAAGAGAGCAAGAACCTCATTCGGGCCGGTGCGGACGTGAAACGGGTAGTGAGGGATGCGCAACGAACCCCCATCATGCACGCTGCAGGCATCGGCGACTCGGAATTGGTCAAGCTGTTGGTGGCACATGGGGCGGATCTTCGGGTGAAGGAGGGATATTTCCTGTCTCCGTTGATGGAAGCGGTCAAAGGAGAATATGCAGAGATCGTCGCGATTCTCCTGAGAGCCAGCGCCGATCCGAACGTCAGAAACTACGGCGGTGCGAGTCCGCTGCTCGTAGCGACCAAGAACGGTGACGTGGACACGGTGCGGCACCTGCTGTCCGCGGGGGCTAATCCTCGGGCAAATCCCCAGGTCAGTCGTAGCGAAGGCTCCGCCTTGTATTGGGCTGTTTCAAACAGCCAAACCGAAATCGTTCGTTTGCTGCTCTCCGCCGGCGCAGATCCGATGGATCGAACACCACCGAACGAGAGCCTCCTCACCAGAGCGTTACGGAATAACTCTGACGAGATTGCCGCTCTGCTTCAGGCGTACCGACAGGCCGGGAATGATCTGGCGCGCTCGGGGCGGGGTGACCTCTATCGGGCCCTTGACAAACGGGACTACGAGACCTTTAGGGCCCTCCTCGACATGGGTGTGGATGCAAACGAAAGGGACCACCGCGGCCGATCGCTCCTATACCAGGTGGCGTCCCAGCATGAGTTTCGTCTGAATACGCTCACAGCAGTCGAGGTTGCAGCGACTCTCCTGGACCACGGGGCTGATGTAGACGCTGCCACTGAGCATGGGATGACCTCCCTCATGGCGGCCGCGGATTCCGGGAACTCTGAACTCCTTGCACTTCTGATTGAACACGATGCGGTGCTTGATGCTGTGAACAGCGAGGGGACAACCGCGCTCACAATTGCTGCGAAACGATGCGATCAGAATGTGGTGGATGTGCTCCTTGCCGCTGGGGCTGATCCAAATGCCCGAGCCAATGGAGGGCGGACCGCTCTCATGTCGGCCGCTAGACAGGGCTGCCGCGAGGCTGTGGACATGCTCCTTACATATGGGGCAGATCCAAACGCTCGAACTGAGCTTCAGATGCATCTCGACTATCCACTTCTTGGCGCAGTGCTCTCAGAGGATGCCGAGATCGTTCGAGTGCTTATAGAAGCAGGAGCTATCATCGACGAAAGTGGCCGCGACAAGTGTGACCTCCTGAATGGAAGGAACCCAGAGATTCTCAGACTACTGATACAGACCGGTGTGAATCTCAATACACCCGACGAGATGCACCGCTATCCTTTGATGGGCGTATTGGAGTCGGGCAAAGTCGAGTCTGTCCAGTTGCTCCTCGAATCAGGGGCAAGTCCGGATGTCATACCTCCGGGTGGGAACCGGTCTGTTCTTCTGGTTGCAGCACGCCATTGCAGGGGCGCAGTTCTGCCGCTCCTTCTCGACCACAGCGAGACCTTTCGTGAGGATCGAAGACTCCTTGAACGGGCTCTATGGACAGCAGTGCGCTACGGCAACGTCGGAATGGTCGAAGCACTACTCAAGGAAGGAGTGTCCGTCAGCCTCCCTCGCGCGGAGTCGGCCGTTGAACGCTCTGAGGTTCTGCAGGACGATCCGGTGAGAGCTGCCGCTATGCTGCAGTTGTTTCAGACACCCCGGCCGGATTAGCACTCCGGTGCTAGGTACCAAGATTCCAAGATCCTGACTCAGTCAGCGAGTTCGCAGGACCTTCGTTCGTTTTCTGTGCGCCCTCGAGTTCAAGAACCCCTTGGCGCACAATGAACGAGCGGGCAGGGGTTCTCGGGGTGATGCAGAGCATCGACCGCGTCAGGTGTTCGGGTAATCGTGTCTTGCCGGTCTCTCGCGGCTGCATCGGGCGCGAACCCAGAAACTACCTGCCTCATCACCGCTCTCTTCCCCACGACTCAGGTAGCTCGTGATCATCAGAGCTTTGGATTGTGATTCCTCAGGAATTTGCTGGTTCGGCAAGCCCTCGGTGCGCGGCATGGCGCGCCAACGTAAGCCTGTCAAATCTCGGGATCTTGGCACCTGGCACCGAAGCCAGATGCGTGAGCACTAGAGGCGCGATTAGGGTCCGGGATCCCGCCGTCAACCCGATCGACTCTCGCGTTTACGTTCACGGTGACGCCGTACCTTGATCAAGTTTCCACACTCGGTCTTGTCACACCAGCGACGCGTCCGGTTGCGACTGTTGTCGTAGATCACCCATCCACAATCGGTATTGGCGCACGTCTTGATACGGGTCGGATCTCCGTTCTCCATCATTTCTGCAAATGAAGCCGCAACCTCGCCGAGCACTGCGTCAATACCGACTGCAGAAGGTATCAGCGCAACGTGAGGGCTGCCACCGTCCACTTCCAGGCGACGAACCACAGGAGAACGTGACAAAAACTGGTTGAGACGATCGAGTTCCCGCTTCGACATTTCTTTGTTGTGGCGCACCCGCTCAACGACTCGCACTAAATAACGGCGCATCTCGCGTAGCGCCTGGCGTTCTTCCTGACCCGGGAGCTGTTTGGCAGTCCAGCCGGCCTTGTCGAGAAAACGTGCCAGCCATACATCGTTTTCAATGCGATCTTCGCGCGCACCGGTCCCACGGTGATCGTGCCAGTCGGAGTTGATGAGATCGGCCCAGAGAGGCTCCATTGCGTGTAACACCTTTCGGACCCTATTGACTATTACAGACCGAGAGCCTATTGTACAGAGGTAACACCCTATAATGTGTAAAAGGTGTTACGGAATCGATTGCCAACCAGACTGGGAACGAGCGAAGACGACGCCGCAACCATGCGTAGGAGGACAACATGATCGACAACTTGACAACCTGGGCAGACAATCGTGGATATCGAGTTGCATGGGGCCCACGAGAAATCGTGCGTCAAGCGCGTCGAAAGATTCACGCACTTCACGACTCAGGCGAACTCGAAGAACACTTCTGTCGCAACGAACTTGACTTCGTCTTGAATGAAGATGACGAAACGCTTGAACAATCCGTTGTCGTCGTTGCCGTTCCTCGGCCTGCTCATGCCGTGGGCTTCGACCTTGGCCATTCGCGGCTCGATGCTCTATTGCCGCCTACCTATTTTCAGTATCGCGAAACGTTCGAAGCTGTTCGCAATGATCTCGCTGAAAACGCCCTCCCCGGCGTGCGTGTTGAAACCCTCACTGCACCGCTGAAAACTGTAGGCGCGTTGCTCGGGCTGGTTCGCTACGGTCGAAACAACATCACATATGCTCAAGAGATCGGTAGCTACATGCAGATATGCGGTTACGCAGTAGATGCTGCGATACCCGAACTCGATGATGTTTTGGACCCTGGATCGCAGTTCCTTCCCGAATGTGAGGGATGTTCACGGTGCCTGTCCGCCTGCCCGACAAGCGCGATCGCGGGTGATCGCCTACTGTTGCACGCAGAGCGCTGTCTCACCATCGCCAACGAAAGTCCTGGAGAGTGGCGTTTCGAGGTCAAACCTCAAACTCACCACTGCTTGCTCGGCTGTCTACTGTGCCAGCGGAGCTGCCCAGCGAATCCTAGACTCCAAATCGCCGACACGAACGTCTGTTTCTCGGCCGACGAAACGGAGGCACTGATCAACGATGACTATCCGCCAGACAGCGACGTTGCAGACGGTATCCGCACAAAACTCACACACCTCGGCCAATCGGCGATCGAGAGCTTTCTCGGCCGGAATCTCAATGCACTTTTGAATCGACGAAGTCGGCGGTAGAGGCCGCCAGCAATGTAGGCACAGATAGATCTTCGGTGCCAGGTACCGAAATTCGGAGATCCTGACTCAGTCAGCGAGTTCACAGGACTCTGGTTCGTTTCCTGTGCGCCCTCGAGTTCAAGAACCCCTTGGAGCACAACGGACGAGCGGGCAGGGGTTCTCGGGTTGATGCTGAGCATCGACCGAGTCAGGTGTTCGGGTATTCGTGTCTTGCCGATCTTTCGTCTGATCCGTCGAAGACGGGAGGGTGTGTCGTCGAGTGGTCAGCGGGGGAGGCAAGTGTTCTCGAACTGCAGGTCGGGCTGAATGACGATGCTTTGCTCGATCTTCACAATCGATGCGATGTCACGGGTATCGACTCACCATTTGGTTGGCCGGAACCGTTTCTCGAGTTCATGGAGAGCCAGCGCAACACCCCAACCTCCGCGTTCCCCGAATGGGCATCGAGGATCGCTCGGGCGATGGTCGGGTCTTTGAAACTTATCCCGCCGCCGCGCTGCATCAATGGGGTTTCCGCTCAACTGGTTACAAGACCAAGAAGCACGTTGATGTCCTGCAAGACCTCTTCACGGAACTCTGCGAACGCGCACCCTGGCTCAAGGTCACCTCAGCAGATCATCGACACCTGCTCGCCACTAACGACGACGCCTTCGACGCTATCATCGCGGCCATGATCGCGAGGGCTGCGGTACTCGGCCTGGTCGTTCAGCCGACTGACGAGGAAAAAGCCCGAGCAAGAACCGAAGGGTGGATCGCGATCCCCGAAGAAGGCTCATTCAATCACTTGACTGGTTAGCGTATTTGCCCAGCCCTTTTGGGTAGCCTAATGTCCGCGCCGGCCAAGGCCGGCGATGGCAGCTCCTCAACCAATCGGCTTTGGCGTTGAACTCTGTTGCTTCACCGGTGGGGTGTGGCGGCCATCGTCGGACGATGGCCGCGTCTCGCCGGGACCAGCGAGTGGCTGTAGCCAGTCCGCCTTGCGGCCTGCCACAGCCATAGATCGCTGCTCTCCGACGAGTGCAGGGGATCCAGAACTTCTAGTGGCATATGTTCCCGTGTCGAGGATCCGCCGGGCTCAAACCAAGGCCAGTGCGCTCGGTAAGGACAATACGTCTAACCTCTATCCCCGTCCCCATCAGCGAGCGGTCGTGGCTTGGTCGTTTCGTAGACTAGAGGGCAGATAGCCCAACGGATTCCTGCGTCATCAGGTCAAGAAGCGCCACTCTCCAGTGGATGAATTGGTCACAAGGCTGCATCTGGAGATTTGCGAGGGATACACTGGCTCTACAGGGGGTGCTCTTCCGAAACTGATCCAATACGGATGCAATCCCAAATGCGCAGACAGATTAACTGTGGATTCGACAGTCTCGGAGACTGGCTTCGTTGAGAAATACACGAATACCAGGCTGCCCGGTACCTTTTTCCAGCTGAAACCGCAATGTGTGGTTTCCAAGTTTGCGATCCACGCTTCAGACGCCTACATTGATTGTAGTGATTTCGTTGGGCCGCACTGCCTGACGTGGTGAAACGCCAGCCTGTTGAGGCTGGCGTTTGTGCGTGTTGATTCCAATCAGAGGTAAATCGGTCACCGGTGTGATCCAAACACAAGGGTCTTGGGGAGGTGTCGAACGTTACTCGACAATCCATTGTCTGATCGGCCAATCACATCAGAATTCAAACAAGGAGATGAACCATGAGCAGCAACGAAGAGCGGAATGACATTTCGAGAAGAACAGTGGTCTACAACATGCCCGGAACGAAGACTGTGGGTGTCCGACGGGACGTTGTGTTTTGTGACAGAGATGCGGGAATCCGGACTTTTGATCTCTATTCGTCCCCGGTTTCGGAGACCGGGCGGAGGTCACCCGTGGTTGTGTTTGTATCAGGTTACTCCGACAGAGGAATGGAGAAGATAGTCGGCTGCAAGCTCAAGGATATGGGTGCCTATACGTCGTGGGGCCGACTGGTCGCTGCTTCTGGCCTAGCGGCCGTTACCTACTCCGCTCAAGAACCGGCGGAAGACCTCGGTCGACTACTCAATTACCTTCGGCATAACGCTGCAGATTTGGGAATTGACGAGCGCCAAATAGGCGTGTGGGCGTGTTCTGGCAACGTCCCGATGGCTCTATCAGTGCTCATTCAGAAACCGAGCGAGAAGATCAGGTGTGCCGTGCTGTGCTACGGCTACATGCTCGACAGTGAGGGCTCCACTGACGTGGCAAACGCAGCTGCGCAATTCGGTTTCGCCAATCCGGTTGATCGTTGGATCGTTCACGACCTCCCTCAAGATCTGCCTCTTTTTGTCGTCAGATCGGGATTGGACGAGATGCCCAACCTCAACAAATCTATTGACCGCTTCCTGGCCCAGGCTTTGGCTGCGAACCTGCCCGTGACGCTCATAAATCACGCTTCCGCACCGCATGCGTTCGACCTCTTCGATGACACCGAGGTTTCCCGAGAGATAATCCGTCGGATTCTGGCATACCTCAAGTTTCATCTGGTGGTGGAATCTCGCATGTGAATCCTCAGGTCAAGATGTGGCGTATTCCGGTCGAGGATTCAGTCACAGACCTGCGTCTGATAGTATCGCCGCAGAGTTTTAAAGCAAAAGAGCGCGAAGGAGACTTCGCAAGGTCGCACGAAAGAGTTCCTCGTCACGAACCTACATGGAGTTCCCCGCTCAGTCTCGGGCCACTGGAATTGGACTTCCGTGAAGCAACTGCTGATCAAACTCTCGCTGATGTCGGTCGCTACAATGCTTTGCCTGGTGATGGCGGAGCCCATCGTGCGCCTCATCGTCGACCCGGTGAACTACCTCCTCCCGGAGATGATCGACGACGACAGACTGCGCCGTCGCATTCAGGGCGGCAGCGGTGGCCACGATGATTGGGGATTCCGAAATCCAGAAGTTCCGGAGTCCGTCGAGATCGTGGCTGTGGGAGACTCCCAGACCTATGGCAATAGCGCGGCCGCCCACAACTCATGGCCCGCGTGGCTCGCTCGCGAGACCGATCGCAGCGTCTACAACTTCGGGATCGGGGGCTGGGGCCCCTACGAGTATCTGGAGATCCTTCGGACCAAAGGCGTTGAGTTGTCGCCGGAAGTGGTCGTGATTGGACTCTACCTTGGCAATGATCTCTACAACGCGTCGCGTTCACTCTATGAAATGGACTATTGGAAGGATCGCAGAGACCCAGCACGCAGCGAAGAGCTTCGAACGTTGCGTGCGGAGTTCGTCGCGGATAAGGATGCGGCCGAGAAGGCGGGGGTCAAGAAAGCGGGGGGACTCAACAATCTGATCGGTTCGAGTATTCGCCAGTGGCTGCGGAGGAACTCCGTCCTCTACCGCATGACCGTCGTCTCGGTCGGGCACTGGTTCAGACCATTCGAGGTTGCACTGGTGGGCGAATCCGGCACAGAGGTGACCGTCGTCGACGATCCAAATGGCACCCTGCTGACAGTACTGGATCCGACCTCGCGATTCGCCGCCCTCGACCTGGATAACCCGCTCATCGCCGAAGGTTTGAATCTCACCCTCGAAGTACTGCCGGAGCTTCGCGATGTCAGCCGAGATCATGGCGCGGAGATTGTCGTCATCATCATTCCCACCAAGATACGCGTATTCGCCGAGTACACCCAAATGCGCGGACTCGACGATCAACGAGAACTGATCGACAAACTCGCCAGGAACGAGCAGATCGTCCTCGCGATGATCGAGAGTCTGCTACAAGAAGAAGAAATACCCTACGCGAGCGCTTACGAGGAATTGAAGGAACTGATTGGTGGCGAAACGATCTATCCTCGCAATTCAGACGGACACCCACGAAGCGCCGGCTATCACGTCATCGCGAAGGAAGCTGCCCGAATGATCGAAACCCTCGGCGACTCCCATCACCTCACGCACCGCTGACTGTCGCCAACCTGTTCCGGTGCTAGGCCGAGATGAGCGTGATAACTCAAATGGATTCCTCCTCTGCTTCTTCTGCGGCCTACGGAAGTTCCTCGAGATCGGCGAGATCCTTGGCCCTGCCGGCTGCAACCTTGTTTATTTTGAGATGGTGCAAACTGATGAGATCGACATCAACGCCGTCAAGCTGATCTTGCACACGATGGGAGTATGCTTCGTCGAA
>JAAESQ010001539.1 GCA_024229275.1 bacterium
GCCCCTCAAATCTGACAGTTCTGCTCCAATCCTCGACGAAGGACGCTCCACATGTCATCCTTGCATTGATAAGACTTCGTGGAGGCCACTGTGAGTACTATCGATCCGGCCCTGCATCTTGTTGAAGCAGCCCAGCATTGGGTGGCGATCGCCGCGACTCGACGGACCGTCGCTAATGAGGGTGGCGATAGCCTGGAATCTCTCGGTCAAATGCTGGCCGCGGCTGAAAGCCTCGAACGTGCGCGCGAGAAGATCAACGAGGCGATAGACCTCTGGGGCAAGGCCGGACTCGAAAGCGAGCATGAGAACGTACAGCAAGCCGAGGCGCTTGCAGCCAAGATCGATACTGCGGCGAGCGACCTCGACAACTTTTTCGGTCAGGCGTGTGCGCGGGTTGTCGACGGGCTAGCGGACGAGGGCGATCTCGAGGAACTGCTTGAAGCACGAGAACTCGCGGCTCTGAATCACGAACGTTTGGCAGCGGGCCAGGGACTCGCCGAGTTGACCGATCTGCTCCCCGGTCATGGTGGATGTGGCTGCCACTGAGCTGAGTTCGGTGCGGGTGATCCTATGAGGAGACTCTCCCTCTTACAATGACTCACGACGAGA
>JAAESQ010001540.1 GCA_024229275.1 bacterium
CTTGGATTACTCCACCCACCTCTGGATGGAAAAAGAGGTGAAAAGCGTTGCCAACGTCAGTCGAGCCGACGTGAGTGGTTTCTTGAAACTGGCCGCCGAAATCCCCATCAAACCCGAAGTACAAGAATATGCCTTGGAGCAAGCTAACCAAGTCCTCCTCGAGCTGAAGGCACGAAAGATCCGTGGCGCCAAGGTGCTCCGGATTGCCTGATTTGATGGGATGGACTCCTCCTCTGACTAAGTCGGCATCGATGTGCCATAGTCAGTGAACTCTGACATCCAAAAAGGAGGAGTCCTGAGATGAAACATACGACAATCGCAGTAGATATCGCAAAGAGTGTTTTCGAGATCGCGATCTCATACCGGGCGGGCCGCGTCGACGAAACGTATCGTCTGCGTCGCTCACAGTTGCTCAAGTTCTTCGCCCAGCGACAGCCCGCCACCGTCGTTTTGGAGGCCTGCGGCAGCGCCCACCATTGGGCCCGTCAGCTCCGGCCACTCGGACACACTGTTGTTCTGCTGCCGCCTGTTTACGTGAAGCCTTACGTCCGAAGAAACAAGACCGATCGCGCCGATGCCGCAGCCCTGCTCGAGGCCCACCGAAACAAGGGCATTCATCCCGTCCCCGTCAAAACCATCGAGCAGCAGTCGCTCGCCACTTTGCATCGCGTTCGCTCGGCTTGGATGACCACGCGTACAGCTCGTATCAATGCTGCTCGGGGTCTGCTGCGAGAGTTCGGAATCTTCATACCCATCGGTTCCAGAAATCTTGTCCCCCACGTTATCGCCCTGATCGAAGATGCCGAGGCGCCCGTTCCTGATTCTCTTCGTCACGTGCTCCATGAACTCTGCGATGAGATCCGCGCTCTCGAGGCTCGCGTTCATGAGATCGAATTCCAACTCGATGCTCTCGCGAAACAGATGCCTGTGGTCCAGCAGCTCATGACGGTTCCCGGTATTGGCTTACTCACCGCTACCGCCCTCGTTGCCATCGTTGGGACCATTCACCGGTTTCGGTCTTGTCGACACTTCGCCAGCTTCGTCGGGCTCACGCCAAGCGAACGCTCGAGTGGCCTACGCCGACACCTCGGCTCGATCAGCAAGAAGGGCGACGCCTACTTGCGGACGCTACTCACTCACGGTGCCCGTGCCGTCC
>JAAESQ010001541.1 GCA_024229275.1 bacterium
CCTCCAGAATCGCACCAGTTTATCAGAGTTGAGGTCAAACAATCCGGGGCTTGACACGTATTCAGCTCCGTAACCAATCGTTGCACAACCTGTACAAGCCAAGGTCTATACTCTTCCCGCCCAGAGAGTACCAAGCGAGAGAACGTTCCTATCACCTTGAGTGCCCTTTGAAGACGGACGGCGCAATAGCGATCAAACCATCCCTCATCAGCACTAGTTTGCTGCGCCCAGTCCTCGAGGCATGCTTGCCTTGCTTTCCGAGAGAGGAGGTCCGGCATGTCCCGCTCTTCAAGCAGCGAGACTACATCGTATGTGTCTGGACCGACGAGCGTGTCTTGAGCATCTATGACACCTACGTTGTCGTTATGGAGCAGAAAAACATTGTTGAGATGGTAATCGCGATGGCAGACTCTTTGCGGAGATGCAGCCACGCTATCCACCAGCGCATCGAGCCATCTAGAGATCTCAGAAACAACTCTCCCTCCACATAAGGCCCCGACAAACCACAGTTCGAAACCAGTCAACTCCCAGCGAAGTCGAGGATGGTCGAGTCTTGGGCCTCCAGGCGGAGGAGGTTCAAGTGGAAGCTGTGAAAGCCTCACGAGCGGTTGTATCAATCGTAAAGCGCAGGACGAGCGGTCTGTCGAGTTCATCTCTGCCAGAACTCGAGCGGCATCCCGAACACCGAAGTCCTGCAGCACCGCCCAACCATTGACCAGATCGCAACAATACACCTCCGGTGTGACTACACCTCGCTTTATGAGCCAGCTGTTTACTGTCAGATCATGTTCGAGATCCTTATACGCCCGCGGCGGATACTGCACAAGAATCGCTGTTGCACCATCGTTATTCGCGAGGCGTGCGTATCGGCGCGTAGAGGCATCACCTCGGAGCGGCTCCGCGTCTGAGTACGCCTGAGCCTCTTGGGTCATCCAGAATGGGCTAGGGAATTCATATCTCATCGCTCTGAGTATGCCATTATGAAGCGCCCTCATGGGAACAACTCCGCAGCGGCTTCAGTTGACACACAGGAGGGGATGAACGATTGGACGATTCACAAGCAGATAGGCTACGCGATATTTTGAAACGACTGGGTATGGCCATCAAATCCTCAGTACACGACTCAGAAGACGTACAACGGAGTTTGGAACAACTTCACAAGGAGGGCTGGGATGGAGTTATGGCGCTGCAAGCCTACGTTGCTTGCCGTAGGGAGGAGATGACCCAAGACTCCGAATCGAACCTCCAAGTCCATGTGCGTGCTGGCGAAGGTCATGCTGCGTATCGACTCGACGCCTCCGACGCCTCGTTTCTAGAGGCCCTTGGTATATCTCCATCTAAGTTTCGGTCGATGCCTCGTACCCCTCAGTGGCGAAATGAAGACGAATCTCCTGGGTAGATCGCGCCAAGAGATCGGGGAGCTGATTCGCCCCCTCGTCGATCGAAGGTTTCGCAGCGATCAGATCGCAAACTGGATCCTGCAGAGGCACGCTACCAGTTTCGACGAGATGTCCAATCTCCCGCTGTCGCTACGAACCGACCTTGCTAACAGTTTTTGTCTCCTTGACCCATGCGTGGTAGAGCAGCGCAGCAGTGAAGATGGCGCAACGAAGTACCTTTTTGAGCTTGAAGACGGCGCAAAGGTCGAGGGAGTCTCGATACCAGAGGACCGTAAGCTGACTCTCTGTCTTTCGTCCCAGACTGGATGTGCGCTCGGATGCAAGTTCTGCGTCACAGGAGCCCTAGGTGGCGGACGAAATCTGAAATCCAGTGAACTTGTCGGGCAGTACCGCAGCATGCTCCGATCCAGCGCCAATGATGTAGAGAGAGTTAACATCGTTTTCATGGGTATGGGAGAACCGCTGCTCAATACCACGCAGCTTCTGTCAGCTCTCGAGGCGCTGTATGAGCGTGTCAGCCCACGCCGAATCACAGTTTCTACTGCGGGTGTAATTCCTGGAATCGAAAGTCTAGCGAAGATGGAGAGAAGACCGAAGCTCGCGGTATCGCTGAACGCACCTGATCAGGCGCGCAGAGAGAGGATTATGCCCATAGCAAAAACCTATTCATTGAGTGACTTGTTCGCTGCCTTGCGTGGATTTCCATTAGAACGCGGACGGCGACTGACTTTTGAATATGTTCTTCTCGCAGGTTTCAACGATTCTCCCGAAGACGCCTCTGCTCTAGGGAAGCTTGTCCAGGACTTTCCGTCTAAGATCAATGTCATCCCCTTCAACGAGGATCGTCACCACATCCCTGAACTGCGGCAACCGCCCAAGGAACGGATTCTGGCGTTCACCGAGAGACTCCGAAGTAAGGGACTTACCGCCACTGTACGTTGGTCCCGGGGAGAGGATGTCAGCGCCGCCTGCGGTCAGCTGAAGGGAAGAGAGACTCACTCCAGGACTACCATCGACAGCTGACGGCCTGCCAGACTTCCATCGCGTCGGAACGAAGCATATCGCGGATCGCAGGCCGTACACGACCCAACTTCGTAAACCCGTTTCGGATCAACGCCTCCATTGATGAGCTGTATACGTGCGAGGGCGCGGAGATCCGCCTGTCTGCCATCAAGCCAATGGTGTGGCTCTACCCCCGACGCACTGAGGGCCTCAATGACAGGTTCATCGATCTCATAGTGACAGGAACCTATGGCTGGACCGATGTACGCCGTCAACGAGTCCTCGTCATTCCTCTGCACCTGCACGACTGCGTTTAACGCACGAGGGATAATGCCTCCGGCGAGCCCCCTCCATCCAGCATGAACTGCCGAAACCACCCCACTTCCTGCGAGGAGTATTGGAACACAATCCGCGGTCCAGACGAACAGTGCTATATCCTGTTCTCTTGTGACGAGACCGTCACGCTCCCCTGCACATTCAACTCGAGATGCAGCAGAACAGCCATCTACGTGCCAAATATCCGAACCATGGACTTGTCGGCACCAACATCCACGAAGCCGTCCTCCTGGCCAACCGTCAATGAACTTCTGGATACGTTCGGTATGCGCACCAATGCTTGAACTGGGACCAAAGCCGAATCCAAATGACACGCCATTGCTCCGTAAGAGCATGACCCGCTCGTCACCGATGTGTACGTTTCGCCAACTCGATGCGTCAAGCATATTGATCCCTTTCATGACCGCGGCGTCTGTCTTCAACGCGGCCCCACAATGGTACAATTTCGCATCCCGCCTGCAGTCTTGACTCTCAATCCCGCGGGAGGCCCGTCCACGCGCTGTCCTACGGAAGCGCCAAGCGGGTCATGAAGAAAGAAAGCATGATTCGTCTTCGCAACCTCGAAAAGAGCTACGAACAGCGTCGCATCCTACGACGGATCGATCTTCATATCGAGGCTGGCGAGTTTGTATTCCTGACCGGACCCTCCGGTGCAGGGAAGACCACGTTGCTGCGGCTGCTCTATGCAGCTGAGCGACCCACCAGTGGAGAGGTTTGGGTCGCAGGCAACCGAGTCGACGAAATGAACTCAAAGAGCCTTCCGTTTCTGCGACGAAAGATCGGCGTAATTTTTCAGGACTTCAAGCTTCTCAAACGAAAAAGCGTTCTTGAGAATCTCACCTTCGTTCTCCGGTTTCATGGCCTAGCTCAGAAAGAGGCGCACCGGAGAGCCTACACGGCGCTCAAGCGTCTTGGCCTACAGCATCGCCAAGCCGCGACCCCAGAGTCACTTTCAGGCGGTGAACAGCAGCGTGTAGCGATTGCCCGCGCTCTGGCGTACCAGCCGCGCCTGATTCTCGCCGATGAGCCGACGGGCAATCTCGATGCAGATTTGGCAGCCGAACTTCTCAGTTTGTTGTGCGACATAAACTATCAAGGCGCAACCGTGGTTGTCGCGACTCATGACCAGTCACTTCTTGCAGCAATACCGGCCCGTACTCTGATACTCCACCGAGGCCAGATCGAGTACGACGGGTTCTGGCCACCATGATTCAACATATAGCCATCGAGGGTTGGCAACTTGTTCGTCACCGAGGCCTCATGAGTGCCATGCTTGCCGTGACGCTCGCTATCCCGGTATGCCTCGCTGGATTGACGTTTGCGTTTGGAGCGTGGCTTCGGCCGCTTGCCGATCTCGGAAACGAACGCCTTGCGATACCTGTGCTTCTCCATCCCGTTATGGAACAACAGCAACGCAGCGAATGGCTGAATCAAAAAAGGCAAGAGAACCCGGACTGGCTCATCCGCGAGGTGCCGCCCGAGCAACTTTCGGATCGGCTCAGTCACTGGTTTCCATATCTCACTGATTTGTTGAAAGACGACCCCACGCTATTGTTGCCACAACTCATCGAAGTTGAAACTGCACGGCCTGAGACGCTCGATATGCTATCCAGAAGCCCGGCAGTCATAGCCGTCGGTCCCCGTTCATCCGTGCATCGGACGATAGCCTCAGTGGCGTCCAAGCTGAAGTGGCTCGCACTTGCAGTAACGCTTGCGCTGCTGGCATCAGCAGCCTTGCTCACCGGAGTCTGGATTCATCTCGAGCTTTATCGCCATGCGGATGAGATTACGATTATGCGCCTCATCGGAGCGACGGAGGGAATGATTCGCGGACCGTTCATGGTGGCAGTGACCGTACCAGGCGTCGCGGCCGGAATACTTGCCGCTGTAGGCACTACCTCCCTTGCATCGGCCGTCTCTCGTTTCACGGGTGCCGCCGGTTTACCCCCGGTAGAGGTCTCAATGACCACAACGATTCTTCAGCTCATTATTAGCGCAGGCCTGCCAATCGTCACAGGCCTAGTCACTCTCAGCCATCATGCTTACGAGGAGTCTAGCGACTAGGCGCCTGAGATGCACTGTCCACGGTTTTGGTTCAGACTCCCTATTCGAATATCTCACCAACTGTAGCCGCTGCCAATGAAAAGGGGCGGCACCAAGTGCCGCCCCAAGAACTTCCCATAAAACTGAGCCTACAGCTCTCTCAGTGCCTTCTCGAGTTCTGTAAGCTGCTCGCGAAGCATCTTGACTTCTTCAGATTCACCAAGCTTCTCGAGTTCCTGAATCTGTTGACGAAGAGCATTTACCTGCTGGCGGAATCGAGCGCGCTCGGCATCGGCGGCTCGGTTGTTGGCCTGCTGCTCCTTTTTGGTGACCATCTGTTGGACTTTCTGCTGGTTTCCGAGCTCACGATAGATCCTAATCGCATCGTCGTACTTTTGCTGCTTGTCATACACGTAACCGAGGTTGTTGTAAATCTGACCGCGAAGTCTCTGCGTCGGTCCAGCCTTTAGCGCCTCCTGGAATTCCTCAGCCGCTCGGTCTAGACGATTCAGAGACGAGTTGCACTGACCGCGGTAGAAATAAACGAGTGCGTTCTTAGGATTCTGCTGTCTCGCTTTGTCGAACCATCCGAGAGCTCGGCTGTATTCTTTCGCTCCCAACCATGACTCACCTGCTAAAAGGTGATGGTCAAAAGTCGCTTCTATGCCGACAAGGCGCTCAGCAATTGAACCGGCCTCGGTGTAGTACCGTTTCTTGTCAGCCGAACCCTGGGAGCGACGACCTGCTGTGATAGCGGTTCTGATCGCCTCCCGGGCACTCGATTTGTCGGTCGAGTCAAGTTCGAAGGCCCTGCGGAACGAACTGTAGGCTCGGCCATCGTTTCCTGAGGCGTCGTAAGCGACACCAAGTGCGCGATGGAGCTTAGGATTCCTTCCGTCAGTCTGGATCTGTTGACTCAGTATCCGAGCGGCCTCATCGGAACGATTGGTTTTGGTCGCAGCATTCGCAAAGAGGAGAGCGAAGGAAGACCGAGTTCGCGCGTCAACCTGATTCAAACTCACCGGTTTCAAGGTGCTGTATGCCTCAGCGTACTTCCCTGTCTGCAGCAACCCTTCTCCGAGAGCTACCCGGTAGAGAGCGTTGCTCCCGTCAAGTTCGACCGCCTGTCTCAGACTTGCTAGCGCCTGAGAGGTCTGGCCCAAGGCTCTCTGTGACCGGCCTTTCATGTAATAGGCTCCAGCATAATCCGGAGCTCGCTCTATTACTGTGTCGAACTCAGTGATCGCGGTGCGATAGTCTCGCTTCTGAAACGCATCAACACCTTCAGCCCAGTCGGCGTCAACCGGCAGGGGTGCAATACACATCACCGCCAGCAACGCCAATCCAACAATTATCCGACGACCCGTCACTCTCATCGTCCTCGTGCCTCCATCGTGTTTTCCGCACACTGCAACTCACTCACCGCCCGCGTTCCAGCCCTCCGAGTAGGGGACGAACCTGCTCGTCGAACATGGCGGCCATATCCGAGCCTTTGAGCAGGGCTATTGCCTTGCTGTTCTGTACGACCAGCTCGCGAATCGCTACCAGTCCCTCACCCTTTTCAATGCGAGTCCGCGCTCCAACATACTGCTTTTCGACAGTTTTCTCACCGCTTGCGCCAATCACTTTAAGAGCTACAACCCGAATCCGTTCTGCGAGACCCAAAAGGGTGACGGAACTCGGACCTCCTTCGAACTGGCCACCATTAGACGTTTTGCTCGGCTTGCGGAGCTCAACCAGTCCCGAGGTGATCATTCCAAAGAGAAGCTTTGAGACATCAAAAGCGGACCAGCGGAGTTCGGCCGCTATATCGTCGATCGAGATCGATCCATCGACTTTAGTCACGAGGATCCACTCGTGGGGACTCAACGTGACTTGGTCTTGCCCTCGCTCCGTGCCGGGAAAGAATGGCACGAGATCAAGCGAAGGGATCTTACGGGAAAGGACTCGCCACTCGTCGAGACGCCGCGCAGCTTCCATCATAAGGTTGGCGTTCGACTTATGTACGGTTACCTGCTCAGTTTCCTCACCCGAGACGAACTCGAAGTCGCCTCGCGACCATATCGCCATTTCATAGACAGCGTGCTCTCCGCGAAGCGTACCTACGGAAGCATCTACGATCTGTCCTTTCTTGAGATAGATCCTCCCCCTCTCGTCATCACGACTGATCGCGAAGCTTCCCGTCTTACCCGAGACACTGACCAATTGGATCACGTCCGGTAGTGAGAGCTCTGAGAGGGACCCCTGGAGCGCCATGTCCTTCCTACTGGAGGTTGAACCTCACCGTCAGGATGTAGAGCACCTCAACGGGTTTACCATTCAACGTTGATGCCCGGAACTGCCAGTCCTTCACGGCGGTGACGGCAGCTTCGGTCAGGCCCAGCGGGAGTCCTCGAAGCACCTTCGTCCGGTTCACAATACCGTTCTTGCCGATGGTGCACTCCAGAACAACGACACCTTGAATACGTGCCCTCCGAGCTGCTTCCGGATAGGCCGGATTTGGCCCACTCAACTTCACAGGCTCGGTCACGTTGCCACCGACGACGAAGCGTACAGGACCATCCGGCTCCGGTGGAGGCGGTGCGTCTGGAACACCAAGCACCAGGTTGTCATCAGGAATGTAATCGAGGTCCCTGGGCTCCTCTTCGCGGATAGGTTCCGGCTCATCCGGTGTCGGATCGGGAATCGGTACCCTCTTAGTCCTGGGCTTCGGAATCTGCTGCATCTCCTGCTTCGGAGGCTGCTTGAATTTGACCTGTTTGACAACGTATATCTTGGCCTTCTTGGCCTCAGAATCCGAACTTGCGCCAGCAAAGCTGGGCCAGTTCATGACAAAGAAGATGACGTGAAGGATCACTGCCACCCCGATCGACCAACGAGTGAAGCGTGAGTCCTGCTTCTCCTGCTGGGCGATGATTTCTATGACAGTCGGGGGCAGTATGCTCCCACCGGAGTTCGCCGACTTCTTGGGCTCCTCGCTCATGGCAGCCTCCCTATTGCACACCCAGCAGCGTCCAGATGTTCTGGATTTCGCGCTGGGTCGGAATGGAGATCGTCTCGATCTTCATTCCGATCTTTTCCTCGGACCGACGCAGCTCGTCAAAAACCGTGATCATGTCTCCATATGTAGCATCCGGATCAGTTCGCAGAATGACCGGCTTCTTCGCGTTGTCCTTGAGCTTGTCGGCGATGTACAGAAGAAGCTGATCTTCGATCGAGTCCCAAGGCATGTCCTCGTTGTCGACCGTGAGCGTTGGCCCGGGTGCGATGAAGACGTCTATCGAGTCCTCACGCTTGATTTCACTTTGCTGGTTGTCCTCTTCCGGTAACGCGAAGTCTAATCCACGGGTCGCGGAGAACACCGAGGTCACCATGAAGTAGATGATAAGAAGAAACGAGATGTCGGCCATCGAACCGGTGAAGATCTCGGATTCGACGTCCTTTTTCTTGATCAACATGGTTCCCCCGCTCCTAATCGATGGTCTGCTGGTCAGACAGCAGGAAAATCACTTTGACCTTGGCCTGCTTGAGCGCATCGAGCACTGCATCAACCCGGTCGTACTTCACACCGTGGTCTGCTTTGATGATGAACTCTCTCATCGGGTTCTCGGCGATCACGTTTGAGGCAAAGGTCACGATCTCCTCGTCAGTGCTGACAGGAAGCGACATCTCCTCGCCGGTCGAAACTCGAATGACACTACCCTGATCTGGTGGTGCGATCGACACCACGGCCGCTTCCTTGGGAATCTTGGTTCGAACCCAAGTTTCTGGCAGATCGACCTGGGTCCTATCGACCTCAGTGTTGTACGTCAACACAAAGAACACGATCAGGAGAAAGACGATGTCCGCCATCGAGGCTGTGAAGATCTTGCCTGATGTTTTTCGTTCTCTACCGCGGATGATAGCCATCGCGGACTCCCTTCTTAGGCCTGCCGGCTTACGCCTGCGGGCCCTCGCCGCCCTGACCGTACCGCTGACTGTCCATCTCGATGAAGGTTTCCATCAGCATATTGGTAGCAGTCTCGATGTCACGCACAAAACGATTGATCTTGGTGGTATACCAGTTGTAAGCAAGCTGTGCGGGGATCGCGATGATAAGACCCGTGGCGGTCGTGATAAGCGCCTCGGAAATACCAGCTGCGACTGCGCCGGGATTGGTGAGACCCTCGGCGGCGAGCGTTGCAAACGACTTAATCATGCCTGTAACGGTTCCGAGGAATCCGAGCATAGGCGCAACGTTCGCAGTCGTTGCCAACACGCCCATCCTCTTTTCTAGCCGATCCAGCTCATAAAGGGCGGCGTTTTCAATTGTCTTCTCGATGTCTTCGCGGGAATGCCCATAGCGCAGCAATCCAGCCTTCATCACCGAAGCGACGGGGCCGCGATTCTGCTCACAAACTTTGATGGCTTCCTTGACGTTGCGGTTGACAAGCAGAGCTTTACGAATCCGAGTCAGAAACTCGTTGACGTTGATCTTCGCCTTTGTAAAGACGATGAACCGCTCGATGATGAATGTCAGTGCCAACAACGAGAAGAACAGGAGCGGCCACATCATCGGCCCACCCTGGCGGAAGTACGTAGCAAGCTGTCCGAACTGCACGATCATGCCTCCTCTTCGTATGAGTTCGCCGGCGAGTAGAAGTTCCAACTCGCACGGGCTTCATTGTGTACCAACTAGTGACTCGACACAAGCGCCCAATCGCGCCACCGTAGTATCGATGTGCTTTGCCTTCGCGCACGAAGGCAACGAATGCTAACATGGTGTCCAACACCCGTCAAGATAGGCCAAGTTGTTTCATGTCACGGACTTCCATCTCGCCGCCTGAAGATGTGCCAAGGCCACTGCCATCGCATCAGCAGCATCGGCTGGAGGAGTTTTTTCGAGATGTAAAAGTCTTGCAACCATAAACTTTACTTGAGCCTTCTCGGCCCGGCCATAACCGGTGACGGCCTGCTTCACCTGGGAAGGAGAATATTCCTCAACCTCTATCGCGAAGCGACCGAGGACCGCCAGAATCACTCCCCGACTTTCAGCCAGACGGAGACCCGAGCGAGGATTGACTCCAGAGAACGAAGATTCCACTGCCGCAGCTTCGGGCCTGAGTCGCTCGACAATTTCGGCAAGACTCTCATCAAGACGGGCGAGACGCGTCGGCCTGGTTCCCTTTCCCGTCCTGATGACTCCACCATCTTCAAGCGCGAATGTGTTGCCAGTCTTACAGACGACGGCCCACCCAGTCGCCGCTGAACCGGGATCGACTCCGAGGACTCTCATCATCACTCGAGAATCGCGTCATCCCCGATATCAAAATTTGACCAAATGTTCTGGACATCGTCGTGGTCGTCAAAAGCGTCCATGAGTCGCAGCATCTGCTGTGCCCGCTTCCCCTCGAGAGCTGTCGATGTCGAAGGTTGCATATCGATCTGAGCTGCTTCAACGGTGATTCCCTTGGCCTCAAGGGCGTCTTTTACCTGGTGAAGCTCATCGGCAGAAGTCGTCACTCGGTAGAAATCCGGATCGTCTACATCAAGGTCTTCGGCTCCCGCCTCCAGAGCGAAGTCCATTAACTCCTCTTCACCGAATTCCTTATTGTTTGGAACGAGCAGCAAACCCTTTCGCGCAAACAGCCATGAGACGCATCCTGTCTCGCCGAGGTTTCCTCCGTTCTTGGAGAAGAGATGGCGCACCTCGGGAGTGGTCCTGTTCCGATTGTCGGTCAGGACTTGCAGCATGACTGCCGCACCTCCGGGCCCATAGCCTTCGTAGAAGACCTCTTCATAAGTCACACCGGGGAGCTCACCCGTCCCGCGCTGTATCGCCCGCTTGATATTGTCGGCGGGCATGTTGGCAGCCTTCGCTGCCTGAACCGCGGACCGGAGCCGCGGATTGCCATCCGGATCGCCACCTCCTTCGCGAGCCGACACTGTGATCTCGCGAATTATCTTGGTAAAGATCTTTCCTCTTTTCGCATCCTCGCGACCCTTTTTGTGTTTGATGGTGCTCCACTTGTTGTGGCCAGACATCTGAAAACCTCCCGATAGGGCCCAATACGGGCTCCGACTCAGGCCATTATAGACGCCGGAGCCGGATTGACATCGACTCTATGACTACTGATGCGCAGCAAAGTCTCAGGTCGGTGAACGTGATCGAGTTACCGGTCGCCGTAGTTGACTTTACGTGACGCTCGAACATAATGAATTTGGACATTTCGACGTTCGGGCCGACAAAGGCGGTGCAATGAATCGCAAAATCCTAGTCATCGAGTATGAGCCGCGGTATGTCGATCGGATTCGCAAAGCACTGTCGGAATCCGGGTTCACACTTGAGGTTTCCAACGATATAGACTCAGCTGTCGAGTCCTGTGCCGAGTTTGCGCCGGATCTGGTCGTACTCACCTCAATCCTGCCAAGGGTCAGAATCGAAGACGCCATTACCCAACTGCGGGCACGCGCGGGTCTGCGATCTACCCCGATTCTCATTTTGATGTCCGGATATAGAGGTAGTGATCCGCGAGCGGATGCTTCCCGGTACGGCGCACAGGACATCCTTGAGCGCCCGTTCTCAGGAGAGGTCTTGGTGCAGCGGGTCCAACTCCTGCTCGGCGAGCAGAAAGGCGCGGCAACCACACAGGCAATTCCTCGGGACATGCTCGACGCCCTGAGACGGAGTGCCGGTCTGACCGAGGATGAGTCCTCCGAGTCGCTCACATCTGACGAACTTTTTGGCGACATCTTGTCGGATGTCGAGGACGGCGACACCGGCCACGGTGTTGAAGCCAAGCAGCCTGAGAACGAGGAAAAGCAACCTAAGCCGGCGCCCCGAGGTGAAGACACCGACGCGAAGATTGAACGAACTCTTGAGAGTTCACTTGCCGACGTTCTCAGCGGCAAAGGAGCGCGTCCAACCCGCAGAGCAACTCCACCGAGCGATACCGATGTCGATGCAATTCTCTCCAAGACACTCGCTGGCCTCGATATCCAACCTGTACGTAGAGCCGCGCCGAGTTCACCAGCCGCACCCCCGGCAGAACCCAAGCCGGACAGGAGTCCGCCAGCAGCTCCAGATCCCGACGCGGATACACCGGCGCCCGCAAAACCGTCAGCTCCGGCTCAGAAGGCAGCTCCTCCCGAACCCAAGGCGACGCCTTCCGTGGAAGCAGCGCCTGACAGTCCAGGTACCCAATTCGGTCAGTATGTGCTTCAGGAACACGTAGCGACCGGTGGTATGGCCGAAGTCTACAAAGCACGAATGATGGGCATGGAGGGCTTCCAGAAGAACGTTGCGATTAAGCGAATCCTTCCTCATCTGACGGATAACGATGAGTTCGTCACGATGTTCATCGATGAAGCGAAACTCGCAGCTCAGCTCAACCACAACAACATCATTCATATCTATGATTTGGGCAAGATCGATCGATCCTATTACATCGCCATGGAGTACATCGAAGGCAGGGACCTTCGCTCGATCCTCCAGGAGTGTCGCGAGCGCAAAGTGTCGATGCCAATACCGCTTGCGTTGCACACAACAACTTTGCTCGCCTCGGCTCTGGATCACGCCCACAAAAAACTCGATTTTGAAGACCGAGATCTCGGACTGGTCCACCGCGACGTCTCACCCCAAAACGTCCTCATCTCGAACGAAGGTGACATCAAACTCTGTGATTTCGGGATCGCGAAGGCTGCATCAAAGGCATCACATACACGAGCCGGTGCGCTCAAGGGCAAGCTTCAGTACATGTCACCGGAGCAGGCCTGGGGCAAAGACATCGATCATCGCTCTGACATTTTCTCGCTCGGCCTTGTTTTGTTCGAGATGCTGACCGGCAAGAAACTCTTCGCCGGCGATTCAGAACTGTCGATCCTTGAGCAGGTACGCAATCCCGACATCGCCGCCCCCTCAAGCTTGATCCCCGACATCCCCAAGGAAGTCGACCGAATAGTGCTCAAAGCTCTCGAGGCTGACCGAGATGCGCGCTATCAGTCAGCACGCGGTCTTCAACGTGATCTCGAGCAAGCGTTGCGTCAGAGCAACTGGGCTCCCGATTCGTCAGACATGGATCGGTTCCTCTCTGAACTCAGCAACGGGCAAAAGATCACTCCGATCGCTGTGCAGGAAGCAAGAACAGAACCTACACCGGCGGTCCAGGCCAAGCCTGAAGAGAGCAAGAAAGTCGCCGCCGCCGAGCCCAAGCCCGAACCTCAGGCTCCTGCACAAGCAGCTTCAGCCTCTGCAAAGCCTACGAAAGCCTCGCCAGAGCCCAAGCCAAAACCGAAGAGAGAACCCGAATCGGTCGAAGCCGTTCCGATCGCGACACCACCCAAGAAAGATAAGAAACCCTCCGGTGAAGGATCGAAGCTGCCAGTGATTCTCGCCGCTGTAGCCGTAGTTGTAGTTGCGGTCGTTATCTACTTCGTTTTCGGTCG
>JAAESQ010001542.1 GCA_024229275.1 bacterium
AGGGCAAGCCGGCGTAGGAACGCCGGTCGTTCCGACCCTTGACACCGTCAGCCTCACCGGCGTGTAGGGGAGTCATGAACGACCCGGAGGTGACCATGCACGACTCGCAGCCCAGAACGGACCTCATCGCTCACAACGTCGCTCTTGAAGATGCCTCACAGACATTAGCTCTCGTACGAAGAGTCCCTACCCCCTTTAAGTCACTGTCAGACCAAGTGATTCGAGCCGCAAGTTCGGTAGCTGCAAACCTGAATGAAGGAAACGGCAGGTTCGGTCGAGACCGCTTCAATCATTGGCGCATCGCCTACGGTTCGGCGAAGGAAGTCGACACATTCCTTCATCTCCTATGCGGCGCGGGTGTAGTAGACACCGCTCAAGCCAAGAGTGCTTCTGACCTGTTTGACCAAGTCCGCGCCATGACGTGGCGGCTCATCCACCCGAAGTAATCTAGGGCCAGTGTTGCTTTCAGGGCGGCACTGGCCCTGATTCTGCCGGTGCCCAGCCCACCCACCTCTCGTGGTCGTATCAGATACGTGTATTTTTTGTTGGGGCGGGTTTTACACCCGTCCGGGTTTGGATGTGCATCACTACTTGGGATGAATCAACCGCCAGGTCATGGCACGGACGCTATCGAAGAGTGCGAGAGTGGAGTGAGTTTTGGTTTGGTCGATAGCGCTCGCGTTAAGCAGCAAGCGAAGATGAGACTCGACCTCACGGGCAGAGGCGTAGGCGATTCGCCAGTGATTGATGCGATCCCTGCCAGCACGGCCGAGCCCTTCAGAGAGATTTGCGGGGACAGAGCTGGCGGATCTAATGACTTGATCGGCGATAGATTTGAGTGGGGCCGGAACTGTTCGAACGAGCGTGATGGCATTTCCGGCGGCTTCGAGGGCGATGGTGTGAGCTTCGAGCGGTCTGTGCATGGTCACCTCCTGGTGGTTCATGGCTTTCCCCAAGCCGGAGTGACGCCCGGAGTCAAGGGTCGGAACGACCGTCCCTCCGAGGGCCGGCTTGCCCTTTACTCCGGGCGCCGCTCCGGCTACACGTGAGCCATAACTGAACCACCAGGAGTGACCTGGA
>JAAESQ010001543.1 GCA_024229275.1 bacterium
ATCCCGGCCTCTCGAAAGGCCTTAAGAACCTTCCCATTCAGCGCATCCAAAACTCTTCCCCTGTAGACCGGTTTCTCAATCCAGGCCAACAGTTCGAAGAGGAGGCCCGAATCGCCGAACTCACGAAACCGCACCCTAGGCGCCGGTTCGGGCACAACATGCTGCACTCCCTCAACACAACCCAGGAGTACCTCACGAACCTGATCGATGTCCGAGTCGTACGAAACCGACGTCTTGACCCGCACTCTCATTTTCTGATGTGGACCAGAAGTCTCGTTGATGATCTTGGCGTTGCCGATGACCGCATTCGGCACCGTCACTTCAATGTCATCGCGCGTCAACAGCCGCGTCGAACGAATTCCGATCTCCGTGACGACGCCACGCAGTCCTTGGTCGAGAATGATGAAGTCGCCCATCTTGTATGGCGCGTCAGCAATGATGAAGATGCCGGAAAACAGATTTGACAAAGTGTCCTTGGCAGCAAAGCCGACGGCGATGCCGACGATTCCCGCAGATGTCAGCCAAGAGGTCAGTGGAACGTTCCAAGCGATGCAGATAAAATAGAGGAACGCTCCGACAACGATGACCTTGAGCACCATGTCGAAGAGAGGCATCGTCTTTGGCTGGATCAGGGGCACTTCATCGACTCGCCGGCTCAAAACATCGAGCAACACACGACCTACACGAGACCCTGCGACAGCCCAGAACAGCGCCGCGCAGGTAATTAAGACGCCCCTGATGCCATAGTCCACACTTGCCGGCAGATCCGACTCAGCCGCAGCCATACCAATGCCGACGAACACAATCGACCATACGATCGCAGGGCGCAGGAAGATCGCAATTCGATCATCGACTTCACTCTTCGTTCTGCGGGACATCACCAGAATCACACGAGAAAACACCACCCGCACAGTGAGCGCAACCAGTACTGCCCCGGCAAGGATCGTCACTTGGCTCACTCCTGGAAGCGAGTAGAAAGCCCCTACTGAATCCCAAATCTGGTCAATCACAGAATCCCCCAGACACCTCGGTCGACAAACTCAAGCCTCATTTCAGATACAGGCTTTCCGTTCCCAACAATCGTAACTTCACTCAGTCCTGAGATGAGCGATTCTGGCGGATGAGATATGCCAAGATCTTGATGGTCTGGTGCTTGCGACAAGCGGAGGAATACCCCGAGGTATTTCGAGCATTGGCGCAAGTGTCCAGGGCGCAAGAGATTGGTGCAGATCACCGTTGAGAATCGCTCATCTTAGGTCAGTATAAGTCGGGGCCTGAGCCGAGGTCGGGAATTAGTGTCAAGGCGCCCGCCAGGTCCCCGGGTGGGGAACCGGATCCAACGAGAGATACCGCCGTAACCTTCTGCCCCCGCAAGGGACCGAGGCCGACTGCGATGAGGTCCGCCTGGTCGAGTCCGGAGAACTCAGCGCTCAATCCCGGTGAGGATGCCTCATTGGCCCTCACCTCGAGCCGCACGGCTCCGCTCAACCCCTCGGCTCCCGTCAGATGCACGTGCAGGACTGCGAGATCTCCCACTTTCACTCCCTCGCCGTCGAACAGAACGGTGGCCTGCCAGCCGGCTTCGCTGCGCGTCGGCTCAGACAAAGCTTGGGTCAGAGATCCCGTGTGGCGCATCTCACTCACCACCTCCGCAGCATCAAGTCGCACCTGCGTCGGTCCAGCAGACGGATCTGACGGTACGACTCTGAGCACGATTCTTCCGGTGGCGGTTCCCGCTGAGATCAGTGGCAGCACGACTTCCTTCTGATTCGCCGGCCAGGTCGTCGGCAGCGTCCATGTCCCTCCACCCGTCGAGTGAATTTTGAGATCGGCGGTGGTTTCCCCACGAAGCCGGATCGCAAGCGTTCCATCCCCCGCATGAGCGATTTTTCCGCCTTCCACGGCCACCAACACAGCTCCACCAGGTCCAACTTCGAGGATCTCACCAACGGCAACTGAATACTCGCTTGGCGAAATATCCCGCACCGATATCACTGTCGGTGGCGCGACAACACCGAAAACACCGCTCGAGACCGAGTGCACCGTATGGCCCAACAGAAAGTGGTTCGGAATCTCTAGGAATATCTTCCTCATACCCTTGCGAGCTTCGGGTTGGGTGATGAACTCTGCCACAACCCAATCCACACGACCGCCAGCCTTCGCCCCACTCCATACCCATTGATCACAGTAGTGGGAAAGATAGTGAGGAAACCTGCGCTGCGCCGTGAAAGAGGTCCCCAACACAACAATCTCACCAATCTCCTTGGCAAGGTGCAGATCTTGCCCTTCGGCTCCTTCGACGTTGAGCCGGGCGACATGAACGGTTCGTCTTGCAGATTCCGGTATCTTCGGATCGAAATAGACGCCCGCAAATTCGAGCAGATCCGTGTCAACGTAGTCCACCGGGCTCGGAGTCGAGTCAATTCTCGATCGCCGTTCTTCAGGCTCAACGTATATCCCGGCCAGGCGGGCGAATGCTTCCGCCGCCGCCAATTCCGCCGGATCGTCCCAGTGCGAGCCCAGCGAATGATATGCCGGCTCGGACAGTTCGGCCATGAAGGTGTCCATGACATCCGCAGTCGGCGTGCCGTACTGCTTGAGGGACTCAATCAACAGGCGATCCAGTTCCGGTCTCGCGTCGATTCGTGCAGGCAACTTGTCGGCGTGAACGGCGCACTTCCTTGGAACCGGCAAGACGTAGATTTCGAACCCCAGGGCGCCGAGCCTGCGCTCGAGCGCCGCAACATTGGCAACTGCCAGCGCGATAGCCTCGTCAGGCTCCCCCACCAGAACCTCGACGCGATTTCGAAGGAACAGCCACCCGTCGTCACCAAGAATGACACCTTCTTTGACGTGTCCCATCCACCGGTAAAGCATCCAGGCGTACGGACCGATCACCATCCGACGAATCCGCGACTTCATTCGAAGGTCATGCTCGATGAGTCTGGCCATCGATCCATCAATCACGCGAGCATCTCGTCGTAGCTTGATCTCTGCTCGCGCCTCCTCGCCACGCAGCTTGATGGGGGTTACCGGTCCGAGAGAATCAACCAAGAGTGCCGAGAAGATCCCTGCCGCAAACACCACAATTGACAACCAATAACCGAATCGCGCCAATAGCCCGCTCGGCGGCTTCTCGTCGGCAAGGATCAGGCCGAGCTGATCCCCTCGATCAGAATTGGAAGTAGAGGAATGGAACATGATCAGCATAGTGAGTCTGTGCGAGTGCAAGCAGGAAAGCTCCCTGTATTGCAACCGCGAATTGAGGGGCAGCGCGTGTCACCAAAGTCTGCGTCGTAGGGAAGCCCCAGACGATAACAGCAGCCGTCACCGCCGCTACGATATGAAGAGGCTCTACTACCAGTGCAGTTCCCATCTCCACTCCGTGTACACCGAGCATGGAGCCTGCGTACGAAACCGCGTGTGTGATGCTTTCGGCTCTGAACAGGACCCAGCCGAAAATCACGACAATGAAGGTAAGGCCAATTTGAACTGATTGTGGGACCCTCGAGTAGAAAGGCCGTTTCCCTCCCAACCGCTCCACGATAAGCCAGAAACCTTGGTAGGCGCCCCATGCAATAAAGGTCCAGTTCGCTCCGTGCCAAAGACCACCCAATAGCATCGTCGCCGCCAGGTTGACGTACGTACGGATCGGACCTTTCCGGTTGCCACCAAGAGGCACATAAAGATAGTCGCGAAGAAACGCTGAAAGCGAAATGTGCCAGCGTCGCCAGAAATCAGTAATGCTGATCGCGTGGTAGGGGCGATTGAAGTTAATCGGCAGACGGAACCCCATCATCAAGCCGAGTCCGATTGCCATGTCGGAGTAGCCTGAGAAATCGAAATATATCTGAAACGTGTAGGCCAATATGCCGACCCACGCGTCAAAAAGGCCCAGCTCAGGCATGGAGAACGCCCGATCAGCAACCGGCGCCAGCATGTCTGCGATTAACACTTTCTTTGCGAGACCAGCCTGGAAAGCGAGGACCCCGCGATAGAACTTGCCACCTGTGTGGGTCCGCGAATGAAGCTGCTCCGCAATAGTGTTGTAGCGAACAATCGGACCGGCCACAAGCTGAGGAAACATGGCTACATAGCACATGAAATCGGTGAATCCACGCACCGGTTGCGAAGTCCCACGATAAACATCGATGGTATAGCTCAAGGTCTGGAAGGTATAGAACGAGATGCCAACCGGAAGCACTACCTCTGCCCACTCAAGCGACCCTAGTTGAAAAGGTGCAAGAGCTGCGTTCAGCGTATCGATACCAAAGTTGGCGTACTTGAAATAGGCCAGCAGACCCAAATTGACCGTCGCCGACACCACCACCCAGACGCGACCTGTCTTTCCGCAATCCTGGTCGCGCACAATCGACTTTCCGCAGGCGAAATCAACCACCGTCGAGATCAACATCAAGATCACGAAATCTGGTCGCCACCATCCGTAGAAGAGGTAACTCGCCAGTGCAATGATCAGCGAACGCGCTCGCCTGGGAGCGAGGTAATAGATGACCAAAAAGAGAGGCAGGAAGTAGAACAGGAAGATCGTACTGGCAAATACCATTCAGCAGCGATCCCCTCTACCGCTCAGGTGTACTGCCGAAGAATGTGTTTTCTGGAAGCACTGCACGTTGTTTTCATCCGATGACGCCAATGGCGAAAAGTCGAAACAACATACATGATCCCTACTGCAACCACCAGCAATCAAACCCACCAACGAGCCTCAAGACTGGCCTCTCGTGATCAGATGTCAGCGAGTTCCGCCGAACGCCCCGGCATCTTAAGTAGGGGCACCATCTGTTCGTGCACTTTCTTCGGCACAGGAGAAAATACTCCTTCAGAACTTGCCAGTATTGTTCCGTCTTCATCCTCGATTGCGGCACGCGCCCGCACAATTTCGGCATCGGCCGTGGTCACCTCGGCGTACACGATTATGGGTCTGCCGCCTGGTATCGGGCGTCGAAAGCGAGTGGTGATCTCTCTGGTAAGGCAAAAACGGCGTAGCGCGACCGACACCGCCCACACCGACGTCTCGTCGAGCAGAGCGGTCACGATGCCCCCATGAACGCGTCCGGGATA
>JAAESQ010001544.1 GCA_024229275.1 bacterium
AGTAGCTCACGCCGACAAGATGGCCCTAAAGCCTAGATGAGGGACTCGTGTCATTTACTGGTTACGGGATATCCGAGCAAAATCCAGCTATCATTAATGGGTGACGAGGGTGATGCTTCCTATTCGATTTGCCACTGACTGCAGCAATGAACTCGTACGGGCGAGTAGGAAACGTGGCTTCAAGACAGGAATGAGAACGTGACTCCAGGCGCGTATACGACATTCACAATTCAGCTGACACACCGAGAGCTGGACACCCTCGACGTGATGATCGAGGAGTGGCGGGGCTGCGCGCCGTTCCTCCACATCACACGTGACATCGAAGAGACAGACGATGACGGCGTGACCGTAGCTTTCACGATGGTCACAGAGGAGCCGTTCGACGATCCAGAAGAGACTATCGTCGGCTGGATCAAGTCAGCGCTCGAAACCGAAAGTGAGCGCTGGGGCTGACTCCGACCACGCAGAACACTCACAAGATTGATTCCGAGCGATTCTATGTCACTGGCTATTGGCTTCGTTCTCAGAGCCGAGCGCTTCTTCATTTCTCAACAGGCATCTGATCTAGAGCCCACTGAGCCGCTTCTGCAAGAGTGTTCCGAGGAGATTTTTGTTCGGTAGCACTCCGCAGAAGGTCAATCGCCGTGCGGTCGCCGATCTTGCCCAGTGATCGCAGCGCTTCAGCTTGTGCAGAGTAGCTGTCATCCTCCACAAAGCGTTTCTTGAGGTACTCTGAAAGACCTGAATCTCCGGTGTCTCCCATCACTTCCAGGGCGGCGGCTCGAACTTTGGAATGGGAATCTTCGGCGCATTCCTTGAGGACCACCATATGATCGTTCCCGGCGAATCCGGCGAGTGCCTTCACTGCCGATCTCCTGACATCCCAGAACGGGTCTTGTTGCGCGGCAGTGAGGAGGGCCTCGGAGGCATGGGCATGGCCTACAAAATTGCCCAGTTGCGTTGCGGCCCACGCCCGTCCAATCACGTCGTCGTTGTGGAGCTGGTAGGTCAGCTCATCAATCGATTTGGCAAAGGTCCACTCCTTGAGTAGATGATTGCCCTCGTCAAACCGCACCAACAGCGGTGGTTCTTGAAGGTCGAACTCGAAGGTCTCTACCGCATGGTTCAACCAGACCGTCTCGGACATCACACCAGAGGTTGTATGTACACCGACGGCAACCGGCATGCGATAGATCGGGATTCCTAGAGACGTATCTTGGACCTGACTGACCTTCAGCTTCAACTTCCCCGCACTCTCGTCCCAAAGGTACGAAACGTCGAAGAAAGGATGTCCGGGTGAGCGCACCCACTGGTCGAAGAACCAGTCGACGTTCTGGCCCGTCGCATTCTTGATCGCCGACAGTAGATCACCGGTATCTACCGGTTGGAATTCATTCTCGTGCAGGAAGTGAGTCAGTGCCTGCCGAAACGGTGCGTCACCCATGACCCATCGCAGCATGTGCAACACCACAGCGCCCTTCGGATAGGTATGACTGTCGAAGTTATCTGCAGGATGCTCCCAGCGGTCGAACACTATTGGTCGTATGTACTGTGTCGTCGCCTCTTTGAGGTAGGATTCCTTCTTGCGCCGCAGGTTAACTGCTCCTTCATCCTCTCCAAGATCATGCTTGCTGAAGAGATACTCGCTATAGGTGGCAAAACTCTCGCTGATCCACGTTTCTTGCCATGCCCGATAGGAAACCAAGTCACCCCACCACATATGGGCCGCCTCATGCGCAACGAGTCCATGGCTCGGGAAGTCTTGCTCCGCCCTCTCATCGTGCAGCGTGCCGTGACCGAGGACCGTCGCAGTGGTGTTCTCCATGCCGCCCCCAAAACCTGGAACGACGATCTGGTCGTACTTTGCCCACGGATAGGTGTAGCCGAACTCACGGTTGAAGAATTCGATCATTCTCGGCGTTTTGCGAAAGGTTCGTTCGGAATTCTCGACATCACCCGGGAGCACCCAGTAGTTCACGGGGAGCTCGCCGAGTGAGTCTTCGATAACGATGTAGGGACCTGCTACCAGTGTGAAAAGGTACGTGCAATGAGGTTGCTCTTGCGACCAGTGCCAGGTCTGCGTACCGGGCTCTGGTCCATTGACGACGCCGACGAGCCTACCGTTAGACAACACTTTGTAGTCGTCGCGAACGGTTGCGATGACCTCCTGGGTTGCCCGATCATTGGGATGATCATAAGAAGGGAACCAATGCCGTGCGGACTCCGGCCACGAACTGGTGGCGATTACGGCATCCGGCGTTGTGTCGCTGACATGAAAGTTCATTCCGGGGCCAGATCTCAGCGGGTTGGGGTCGACATCCGTTGCCGAATAGGTGATCCCTAGGGAAGCGCTCTCTCCGAAATCAAGAGGGTTCGCGAGCTGCACACTCAAACTGCCATCGATGTGCCCGAAATCGAGTGTCTGCCCATTCTGATCCTCGACGCTGTCAATGACGAACGTCTCCGCATCGAGATTGCAGGTCTGCAGATTGTCGCGGAGTGAAGTTAGCGTGATGGTTGTGCGGCCCCAAAACGATCGTTCTTCGGCATTGAGGCTGAGTTCAATTCGATAGTGCTCAACATCGAACTCGCGGCTGCGCTCTGATCGCACGGGCCTGTCATAGATGTTCTCACTATTCTGTGATGTTTCTTCGTGTCGCGCTGCGCACGCACCAAGAAGAACTATGACCGACACGACCAAGACAACGCTGTGACGTGACAGCATTCAGACCCTCCTCCTGCGATCAACCGTTACTCGTAGGGAGACCGTCGAAATCTTCGCTGAGGATACAGCACACTCCGTGCTGCTGCGGTTGAGAAAAGGTGATCTTGGAGGGAACTCCATCACTTCTCATATGTCTGTAGAACCCCATAGCTACCTTCTGCGTTGTAGGATGCGATCAGACTGCGCACGAAGGAAAGACGATGAGTGACACTTTGAGCACAAATACGCCGACCCGCCACACCGACCGTATCGAGTCTCTGGATATTCTCCGAGGTTTTGCTGTCCTCGGCATTTTGGTCATGAATATCCAAAGCTTCTCGATGATCTCGGCTGCATACCTCAATCCAACGGCTTACGGCGATCTCACCGGACTCAACCGTTTGGTCTGGGTCTTTTCCCACCTGTTGACGGACATGAAGTTCATGGCCCTATTCTCGATGATGTTCGGCGCTGGGATCTTTCTGATGACGAGCCGAACAGAAGCGAAGGGAAGAAGCGCTGCCGGATTTCACTACCGTCGGACGTTCTGGCTTCTCACATTCGGGCTCCTGCATGCCCACCTCCTGTGGTACGGAGATATTCTCTACACCTACGCGATTTGCGCTTTGCTGATCTACTTTTTCCGCAAGTTGTCTCCGAAGACCCTCATCATTATTGGCATCCTCCTCCTAGCCATACCCTCGGCAATGTACGGATTCATCGGCTTCTCAATGCCTCATATTCCACCCGAAGGCAAAGCTCAGATGATGCTGAGCTGGAATCCTGACGCCGAGACTGTAGAACACGAACTCGAAGCCATGCGCTCCGGCTGGACTGACCAGATGTCACATCGTTCCCCGGAAGCACTGGCCATGCAGACGTTCATCTTCCTCATCCTGCTCGGATGGCGAGCCGGTGGGCAAATGTTGATCGGGATGGCCTTGTTCAAACTCGGCGTTCTGTCTGCCAAGAGATCGAAGAAGTTCTACAGCTTGATGATGGTCTTCGGTTTTGGAGCCGGCCTTCCAATCGTCGCATATGGAATCATGAGGAACTTCGCCGCTGAGTGGAGCGTTGAGTACTCGATGTTCCTTGGCTTTCAATACAACTACTGGGGAAGCGTTGCAGTAGCGTTAGGCTACATCGGCCTGGTCATGCTGATTTGTCTCTCGGCACCACGACTTCGATTTCTCAAGACGCTTGCTTCGGTTGGCCGGATGGCGCTCACCGCGTATCTCCTGCAAACGATTATTTGTACTGCAATATTCTACGGGCATGGATTTGGGCTCTTTGGGAGTGTGGATCGCATTTCGCAAATTGCAGTCGTCTTGATGGTCTGGGTTCTGCTTCTGGTTCTGTGCCCACTGTGGCTGCGGCACTTCCGGTTTGGACCGTTCGAGTGGCTTTGGCGTACGCTGACCTACATGAAGGTCCAGCCTTTGCGCAGGGTGAGGTAGATTTCCCCTCTGGACGAGGGTTCCCGAGGCGGGTAGCATGGAGTCTCGGAGCTGAGCAGCAAAACGCCTGCGGGCGGCATATGACAACGAGGTGAAGCGATGCCACGTCTGGACTTTTTCATCGAATTCAAGCTCTTCTTGAGAGTTTCGCTTGGCGAAGAGACTGTCAACATCGGCCGCAGCGGCGACTGCGAAGTTCAGCTCACCGACAAGAAGGTGTCACGCTCGCACGCCGTAATCACGGTGGACGACGCCGGTGAGTATTGGATCGAAAATCGGAGTTCGAACGGCACTCGCCTCAACGCCGCAATGCTTGAGGAAAAGACGCAGCTCTCATCGGGCGACCGTGTCTACATCGGCGACTACGTCATGATCTACCACACGGAAGATGCTCCTCCGATCAGTCAAGAGCAAGATCTGACGATTTCACCCGACTGACGAGGGGTTTCCAACCTGGCCTCTAGCCTGCACTTCTTACCGATTTCGTAGCGAGACGGTCGAGACGCCGTGCCATGTCGGGTTTTACGTGACTCGACCGCCGAAGGCGCGCTTGTGGTGCGCTGAGAAGGGCGAGTTGCGAAAAGCACGACAGGGTGCGGTGTATTGATCGTCGCAGTAGAAATTGGTGAGGAGTGCAGGCTAGGTCTTGACCCAGTTTGAGTGGTAATCGGCCAGCCAAAACATGAGGAGCACGACAGCGCTGGCGATCAGAACGATTGTCGGATTCCCAATCGTCGATGGCATGGCATCAAACGACCACAGGGAAGCCAGAGAGGAGAGGCTTCTTCGTAAGCTCGGCATGAAGAAGAAGAGTCCTGTG
>JAAESQ010001545.1 GCA_024229275.1 bacterium
CCAAGTCGGAAAGGCCGACCACTTCGAAGTCGGAGTTCGCCCGTGCGACGGGCTGAAAGCCCACCACCAAAATGCCGACTACAACGAACAGTGCTGCACGTTTCATCTCGCACCTCCTTCTAGGGTCCTTAAAGAACGCATACGCAAGAACCACGTCCAGGTTTCCCTTACTAAGGAATCTAGACGGTCAAACCGGGTTTGGCACGTCACTGACTGCGCTCCAAACGCCAAGATCCCAAGGCCCTCATGTTCCGGCTTCACTCGGTTTCACGCAGACCTCGGGATCTTGACCCGAAACGCATAGGGAGTTCGATCAATCGATGATGTTGATCACCTTGACGCCCTCGGTGCTCGTGCCGGCACTAACGTAGCCGACCGCACCACGTGTTTTGCGTACGAAATCGATGATCGCTGCGTCTGAAGTTAGCTGTTTCGGAGGAGTTCCCTTGCCGGAGAAGACCTGGGCCTGCCAGTGGGACTCGACCATTGCGAGGGACTTGCCGAGCACCTCTTCGGAGAAGCGAGTGCGCAGGGCGTTGTTACCTCGCTGGTCGACCGGGTGGGCGGGTTGACTGTTCGGCCATTTCTTCTTCTTCTTCAGGAAAATCCGCTCCAGATCCCTCTTGGACATCGAGTCCGGGGTAGTCGACGGATTACCGATTAACTTGAAAGAGCTGTCCTGTGCGAACGCGATCCCGGAAACGGCCATGATCGAAGCGAGAAAAACTGCAATGAATGCTCGTCTCATCATGAGCCTCCTAAAAACTGAACTGGGCACCGAAGACAATGAGGTTTGTCTCGTACTCCAGATCACCTGTTATCAGCATTTCCCCGACCTGCTCGGGGGTCTCCAGGAAGGCGAAACGGTTGCCCTCTACCATCTGGTAGCTCAAGCGAATCACTAAGTTGGAGCCAAACCAATAGTTCACGCCCAGGGCCAACTCTTCGTGGTCGAGCAGTTGGGGGAAGAACGGTGGAAGGGTGGAAAAATCGGTCGAGGGAAGAGTAACGTTCGCCTGATCCTTCCTCACCGCGAGCTGCCAGTGCTCCGTGAGTCTGAAAGCCGCCTCGAGATACCAACTCTCCGACTCGAAGTCGATGTCTCTCTTGAGGGTGCCGTACTCGGCTCTCACCGACCAACGATGAGTCAAGTACTCGACGCTCCCGAGGAGTACATCGCGAGAAGCATCCGCTTCGAGCCCGACGTCAAGCTCAGTCTCATCGTCGCCGGTAAAGCCTGAGAGCCCGAAGGTCAGACCGTCCACCGGCGTTGTGACTTTGGCACGAAATCCTATGGTCTGGCTGACCCTGAAGCCGAAGTTCACCCTCGGTTCTAAAAACAGATTGGGATCTGTGGTAGTGATGCCTGGAGTCACAAAATCACCCTCGATCTCACCGAGGTAGACGTCGTACTGCAAACCCCAGTCTGCTCCCCAGTCAAACCACCCCGCAACACCCACTCCGTTGTAGGCCCTCGCTGTGTAGCCGTTGGGGCCGTAGATGGCCTGCGGCAGGTTGTAGAACGGGCGCAAAGTACCGACGTCGTAAATCTCACCATAGATGCCGAATGGATGCTTGACTCGCCCAATGCGCGCATTGAACGAGTCTGCAAAATCGTAGGCCGCGAATGCATAGTCGAGCTCAAATTGATCTTCCCCACGAACCGCTTCGCCCCTCAGCTGAGCCACAATGCTCAGATTTTCCATGGGCTGGGCCGTCACATTGAGGGCGAAGTCTGCGTTGTCATAGCGACCATCCTCGGTTCCTACGAGATAGGCGTTGCCATCGGTTTCACCGTAGGCCCATCCGCCGAAGCCGTGAATCTGAACGCTGTCGAACGCACTCTGCGCTGCCACCTGTCCGGCTGGAATCGCCAGAAACAGAAGAGCCACAAAAGTGACGTACAAACCACCGCCGATCCGACACGATCTGTTGTCCACCATTCAATCCTCCTTCGAAATTGCCACTGGTTGAGTTTCCTCGACCGGTCCTCAAGTGATGGCTGCGCCATCTCTTGGCTACAGGATAGGTTTGGACCACATGCAGCGTCTGTCAGGAGAACTTGACACCTTGTGTCAGAGAGAGTCGCCTATCGCAGATTCGTCGAGCGGTACCCTGAGCGCACCCACTCTCACCGCGGTTGCACCGACTGGCATGATCACTCGCCGATACGGGCCTCCACATCGATGCGTGGTGCCCGAAGACTGCTCATTCGCGTGCGTCGAGCCTGCCCCATCCCTAAGGTGCGGCTTCAGCCAAGCCTTTTTCAGGACTGAAATTTCTGGAGGCTGCCGCCTTCTAGCCCGCTCTGAGAGCCTTCGCAGGATCCACACACGTCGCTCGCCGTGCAGGAATCAGTGAGGCTGAGAGTCCACTGGCCAGCATTACAGCCGATACTGCAAGGAAGACCGAGACGTCCCAGGGTTCGATGCCGAGAAGCATAGCCTGAAGGCCCCGTGTCGTGAGAGCCGCCAGACCGAGTCCAAGGATCAACCCAAAAACGACCTGAGTCGCTCCCTGCCGCACAACCATCGCCACGATGTCTTTCGAGCAAGCACCTACGGCCATCCGAATCCCTACCTCACGGGTCCTGCGAGCAACGCCGGTGGCCATAACTGCGTACAGTCCAGCAGCCGCAAGCAACAGCGCCAGCACTCCGAATACCGCAAAAAGGCCGCCGAAGAGGTCCACATACCAGATCTCTTCTCTAAGCGCTCGAGCCATCGTTCGCACCCAGTAGAGCGGCGTATCGGCGTGGAGCACACCGACTTCTTCACGGAGCACTGTCGATAACTGTTCCGGACTCACATGACCTCGTATAGCGATACTGAGAAATCTAGGCGCCTGCTGAGCCACTGGCAGGTAGACTCCACTAGGGTGATTATCGTTCGGTCCCGCGAGGCCTTCCAGATAGAGATCGGGAACCACTCCAACAATCGTGAGCCATGGTTCCTCGCTATCCGCACGTCCAAACCTGCACTGACGACCAATCGCATCACCCTGGGGGAAGAACCGCTCGACGAAGCTCTGGTTGACAAGAGCTACCGGTGTCGACTTCAGGTCGTCAAGCACCGTGAAGTCCCGGCCTGAGATCAACTCCACTCCAAAAGTACTGAAGAAACCTGGCGCAACATTGACGAGCCCAACCTGGGGATAGTCTTGCTCGTCCGAATACTCCACTCCCTGGATACCGACTGGCATTCTCATTGATCCAAGTCCAGGCAACGAACTGGTCAAGGTGGCATCGGTGACCTCGGATCGATTCAAGAGTCGTTCCTGAAGATCGGTGTAGAACCGCCCCCTCGCCTCGCTATCGGGAAACTCGGTTTCAAACAGTCCGACTCGCGCGGTGAGAATCTCCTCCTGGAAGATTCCGTAGTCCAGGTTGCGCATATTGATCATGCCCTTCACCAGAAGACCCGCTGCGACCAGCAATCCGACCGACAACGCCAATTCGGCAACGACCAAGATTCGGCTCAGCCGACCGATGCGCATCGACGATGAACCACGGCCCTCGTCCTTCAGCACTTCACTGATACGTGTATCGGTGACCTTGAGACCCGGGACGACTCCGGCGACAAACGCCGCCACCGCACTCACGGCCATGACAAAGAGTAGGATCGGAGTATCTATCTCAAAGATGAACCAAAACGGTGGCGGACTGGTCACCGCGAGCGAGAACACCATCTTGAGACCCAACCACCCGAAAGCAATGCCCAGCACTGCGCCGGCGGCAACCAGGAGCACTGACTCAGCGAGTAGCTTGGCGACGATTCTGGCGCGGGTGGCGCCGAGGGTCATCTGTACGGCAAACTCACGAGTTCTCCCTGCTGCACGGGCAAGGAGAAGGTTGGCGACATTCGTGCAGGCAACCAGAAGAACGAGAAGCACCGTCGCCAGCAGAGTCATGAAAACAAGCGTCATCGCAATCGGAGGCTTGGAAAACCTCTCAACGTGAAATGTGGACCACTCATTGGTCTCAGGGTGATCAGCGGCTATCCGCTTCGCGATGCCGGCCAATTCCGCTGCAGCCTCTTCTTTCTCAACACCCGGCGCCAGACGGCCATAGACCATGAGGTCGAGTCCCTCTCCTCTCGGGAGTTCGAGTGCGCTGACTCGATAGGGCACCCAGACGTCTTGAACGTCCGGAAATTTGAAGCCTTCGGGCATGACTCCTACAACCGTTGCCTGTTCTCCATTGACCCTCAAGACCTTGCCGAGTACCGCCGGGTCTCGGCCAAAGTCATTCACCCACACGTGGTACCCGAGAATGATCGTCAACGGTGCGCCAGGCACCGCCTCATCCTCTCGAAAGCTGCGTCCGAGAATTGGAAGAGCTTGGAGAGACTCGAATCCATTCGCTGTAATAAAGGCCCCTTCATATCGAATTGGGCGATCAAGGCCGGCAACGTTAACCGTGCCGGTGTAGAGTCCAGCAAGATGTTCCACACTCTTCACTTGCTCTTTGAGATCGGTGTAGTCGTGAACTGACAGTCCCATCCAGCCATCCGGCGCCGACGGTTCGATCCCTGCAATACGAAGAATGTTCTGCTCGTCAGGAAACGGCAGTCCCCTGAAAAGCGCACCATAGACGAGAGAGAACATGAGTGCGGTCATGCCTATACCTAATCCCAGCGTAAGCACAGCGACTCCAGACAGCACCGGTGATTTCAGCAGACCACGATATGCGAAGCGAAGTTCATCGATGATGGTAGACATGTCAGCTCTCCATTCCCACCACGGCCTGGCGAGGCGAATCCCGCTTTGTGCCCGAGATCTCGCGCACCCCGCTTCGGCTTTCGTATCTGCCATAGAAACGAACCAACCGTTCAGCCATTAACAAGCCGCTGCTGGTGGCGAACCATCAAGCATGCGGGAATTCCTACCGTTTCAAATCACTCTTGAGTAGTGGAGGTTTACCATGTCGCTTCAAACACGACTCGACCGAATCCGGACAAACTTCGAAAAAGATGCACCACCGGAGGCACTTGCGGTCATGCACCAAGCCGCCGCCGACCTCAAGGCCTCGAACATCATGGAAGGAGTGTTCGGTGAGGGGCAGCAGGCACCGGCGTTCACCCTCGAAGACAGCCGCGACAGATCTACGAGTCTGGCTTCTCTGCGCCTAAAAGGCCCTGTGGTTCTGACCTTCTTCCGCGGCGACTGGTGACCCTACTGCAATGCAGAGCTGGATGCTCTGAACAGGATTTTGGGAAAGATCAACGAAATCGGAGCGAGCCTGTTCGCGATTTCACCACAACTCAGCGAACACAATCGGGCGCTCATCGAGAAACACCAGCTCGGATTCGAGATCCTGTACGACAGCGGCAACGAAACAGCCGCCGCGTACGGGCTTCGCTGGCCCTTACCGGACAACCTCAAGGCGCTCTACTCACAATTCGGAATCGACCTGCCGACAGGCAACGAAGACGATAGCTGGACGCTTCCACTTCCAGCACGCTACATCGTCGATTGCCATGGCACGATCGTCTATGCACGGACTGATCCCGACTACACGAGAAGGCCGGAGCCCGACGAGACCGTTACGGCTCTTGCGAAGCTCGCCTAGTCAGCGATCTCTGTCGAGCAGCTCCTCTGCTTCCTCGATCGAGTTTACGATTTCAACGTCAGTCACACCAAAGAGCTGGCGTTTAAACTGCAGAAGACCTGTGATGAATTTGCCCGTGACTCGGACGGTGCGCCCCACTTTGCGCTCGGTGATAACCTTTCCCGCGCGCTTGATGGTATCCGCCGCAGCGGGAGAAGCCGGAATGAAGCCTCGGATGTCGTTGATGACGTCGAAGCCCGGTTTGAGCTGATCGACGGCCTCGATGAACGCGTCGAAGACAGGTGCGGAATCGCTGTCTCTGAAGAAGCCTGAGAGCTTCATGTAGAGCCGATTGTTCACTGTGTCGGCCTTGAAGTCATAATCGCCCATGGTGCAGACTCCCGTTCCAGTTACCCGTCTGGAGAAGATTTCCACGCTTCAACACCACAATGGTACCTCCGGGGCCAATCACCGTCGACTGCCCGATCCCGGATAGCACTCGTTCGATCACGAACAGGCAACACTGAGCACCCAATTCAAAGCACCTTCTTAGGCTTGTTTCTCCTGCCAAGCAAATATGGCATGCAAAGTGCAACTTAAAAGTATTGGAGGCATGTCGCCATGAACGGATTCATTTCGGATCTACGATCTTCACTTCGGATGTTGACTCACGAACCCGGTCTCGTGGTCGCCGTGATGCTGACCCTCGGTATTGGGATCGGTGCTGCCACCGCACTCTTCTCGATCGTTGATGGAGTGCTGCTCCGCCGCCTATCGTTGCCCGAACCAGATCGCCTGGTCCAGATGCACACCTTCTTCCGTGGATCGTTATCGGCAAATTCCGAAGCGAATCTTCTCGATTACAGTGAGCGCATCGACGCCTTCGAGGCTGTCGGTGGATACGCCTGGATACGCCGTCATCTCAGCGGTGCGGGAGAAGCCAGTTCGATCTTGGTAGTTGCATCAACACCGTCTCTGTTCGACGTGCTACGTACCTCACCGCTCCACGGACGGCTACCCAGCGCAGACGACACCGAAGCCGGTTCTCCTCCACAGACGATGGCTATTAGCTACGCCTTCTGGCAGAGCCATTTCGGAGGCAACCGGTCGGCGCTCGGCGCCGAAATTCTGATCGAAGAGAGACCGGTCGAAATTGTCGGCATCATGCCTCCGTCGTTTGCCTTTCCCACTCCAGAGGCTCAGGCGTGGATGCCTTTCATCATCGATCCAGCGAATCCGTACTCTCGTGAAAATCACTTTCTAAGGGCCGTCGCCAGGTTGCGCGACGGTGTCGCGCTAGAGGCAGCGCAACAGGAAGTTGCCGCCTATGGTGAGCAAATCGTCAAAGAGTTTCCCGACAACTATTCAACGTTCGAGTTTGGTGCGGTCGCATTTCCGCTCCGCGAATCTCAGGTCAGATCGGCCCGGCAGCCTCTTCTCCTCCTCTTGGGTGCAGTCGCCGTGGTTCTGCTGATCGGATGTGCCAACGTCGCCGGATTGTTGCTCGTTCGTGCCGACAGACGGCGCCGAGAGCTTGCGATTCGAGCCGCCATGGGCGCCACAGGCCCACGTTTGGTCAGACTGGTCGTGGTTGAGAGTGTCCTGCTTTCCCTGATCGGGGGCGTACTCGGTCTCGGCCTCGCCTGGGTTGGCCACACCTCACTGCTCCGGTTGGCCGCCGACGCGTTGCCACGTCTCGACGAAGTCAACCTCGATCTACGAATACTCTCATTCGGCATTGCGATATCCGTGCTGGCTGGGGTTTTGTCTGCAATCGTTCCAGCAGCGATCGTCTCCAGATCGAATATCGGGAGAGTACTGCAAGAAGTCGGCCGATCTCTCTCAATAGGACAGAAACGCCAAAGGAGTCGCCGCCTTCTGGTCGCGGCCGAGGTAGCTCTTGCAGTCGTTCTGGTCGGAGGATCAGGCCTGATGCTCCGCAGTCTCAACGCTCTCCTCGACGTCGACCTGGGGATGCGCACCGAAGATGTGCTGAGCATGTGGATCTCTATGCCAGGTCAACGCGAAGAGAACGTCGACGCATTGCGACAGCTGACCCTAGCCATTGAGCAGGGTGCAGAGGCTCTTCCGGGCGTACGCTCAGCCGGAATCATGCGTCGACTCCCGATCGCGTCACAGTACGGTAACTGGTCGATCCAGATCGACGGCGCCGAGGTCGATGCCATCGGAGAGGCGCCAATCACACAGCTTCAACAAACCACGCCGGGCGCATTGCGCACCCTCGGATACGAGACCGTCTCCGGACGATCTCTTCTTGACACGGACCGCGAGGGCACCGTGCCCGTGGCGCTCGTGAATGAGTCGTTTGCCCGTACGTTCATGGAGGGCCAATCAGCTATCGGCCACCGAGTTCGAATGTTCGGACCCGATTCACCGTGGATTGAGGTCATCGGAGTTCTGCGTGACACCCGTGAGTACGGCCCGACGGAACCGACTCTTCCAACGCTCTTTGTTGCCGCGGCACAGATGGGACTTAACGGCGTTGAGCCAACCTCGGACATGGCACTCGTGGTTCACGGTTCGGGCGATACTCTGCAACTCGCCGCACCCCTCAAAAACCTGATACGCAGCCTCGAGCCCGCAGCTGTGGTGCGTTCCGTGAGAACGATGGAGGATGTGCGAGCCTCAGCGGCCGATGATCGCGAGCTTCCTGCGGTTCTTCTCGGGTTCTTCAGCGCGGTGGCACTGATTCTGGCTTCCATAGGAATCGCCGGAATGGTGGCCATGAGCGTCGCGATGCGACAGCGAGAGATAGGCATTCGACTGGCGCTCGGCGCTCACCGGTCAGGCGTTCGACGCATGATCATCACACAGGGATTGGTGCCGGTCGTAGCGGGTCTGCTCGTCGGCCTTGCAGCAACCCTGGTTGTCGGCCACCTTCTGGGAGAGATGCTCTTTGGAGTCCAACCTTGGGATCTGCCTTCGCTCACGTTCACTTTTGTAGTTGTCGGCCTGGTGTCCCTCGCCGCCGTCCTCACCCAGAGTTGGAGGGTGGGCTCTCTCAACCTTTCCCAACTTCTCCACACCGAGTAAGGACCTCGGTCAGCGCAGCGATGCAGTCGTCGATCTCCTTGGTCGTATTGTAGTAGTGCGGCGAGATGCGAAGAGCCGTGCGTGCACTCTTCTCATCCATGTCGATGATCGCGTGCTCGCGGACGATCGTGCTCGTGTTGATACCGCGATCCTGCAGAGCCTTCACGATGTCACCAGCGTCCCGCCCCTGGATCTCTGCAGAAACGATAGCGCACTGCACTTGCCCCCGGTCGAGGAGTCGAATTCCGTCGAGTTCGGAAAGCTTCTCGCGCACCGTTTTTGCCAGATAACCTGAGCGCTTCCAACCGCGGTCAATACCGACGTCGAGGGTATAGCGGGCTGCCGCACCGAGGCCGAGTAACAACGCGTAGGCGAACTCCCAGTTTTCGAAGCACCTGGCGTTTTCCACCGGGCGATAAGAGTCGGGCCCAAGCCATTCGGCACCGTGAAGATCGGGGAAGAGCGGACAGGCACCTCGCTTGAGCATCCGATCCGACACGTACAAGAAACCCACACCCCGCGGCCCACGCAAGAACTTGCGTGCCGTCGCAGCGAGGAAATCGCAGTTCAGGCTCTCCACGTCGACCGGAAGCTGCCCGACGGCTTGGCATGCGTCGAGAATGAACGGGACCTCCGCCCCAGCGCAGATCTCACCAATCGCGCGAGCATTCTGCACCAGTCCTGAGTTGGTAGGAATCCAGGTCATAAGAACGCATTTCGGGCGACGGTTTTGGATGAGTGAGTTCACGGAATCGGGGTCGACGCCCCCGTCCGGAAGATCATCGGCGCGTTCGATACGGATTCCGAGGCGCTTGGCAAGATTCAGCAACATCAGCTGATTTGAAACATAGTCCTGCCGCGTTGTGAGGACGATATCCCCAGCCTCAAAAGGAATTGAACTGAGAGCCTGGGCCGTCGCCACAGTGGCGTTCTCCACGACCGCTATGTTGCCTGCGTGCGTACCGATCAGTTGCGCCACAGATTCATAGGTCGAGACAATCTCCTTCTGTGCAGAGTCGGCCGCTTCGTATCCTCCGAGGGAGATCTCGAGTTCGAGATGCGCCTTGATCGCGTCGATCACAGGCTGCGGCATCAGCGCCGCACCGGCGTTGTTGAGGTGAATCCGACCGGCACATCCAGGCGTGTCATTGCGCCAGCGTCTGACGGATTCTCCGATCTCGTGGGCTCCGGTCACGACTGCCCCCTCCTGGCCGCCGCAGTGGCACGTTCAACGACAGCCTCTTCCTGCGATCATACGGGAACGTTTCGGCGGTTGGCGGTCTACATCCGGCATGGATGCCCTGAAACTCATGCCGACTGCGGACGTTTACTAGATGTGCGCTTCGGGAGGAGAGCTATGAGAGATCCGCGGCACCTCGTCATCTGGACCTTTGCAATCACCCTCATTTCGGTCCAGGCCCTTGCGACGGAGGACCCTCAAGAGTTGCTCGCGGCTGCCAAAGCTGCCTCGGGCGGCGAAGCCTGGGATGACGTCACCCATCTACACTTGACCACGACGATCGCAACCAGCGGTTTTGAGGGCACTTTCGAGTCCTGGGAGGATCTGCTCAGCGGGCGAAGCGTCGGACAGGCCGACCTCGGTGTCGTCAAGGTCGCGAATGGTTTTGACGGAACTACTCCATGGAACCAAGACCCCTCAGGCGACGTCACCGAACAGGGCTCCGAAGAGAACCTGCACGGTGCCCACAACCAGGCATTTCTCACCACCAGAGGCTGCTGGTACCCAGACAGGTGGCCTGCAGAGATTTCCAACGCCGGTACACGAGAAGAAGACGGCCGCTCTTTCCATGTGCTCGAAATTATCCCAGAGGGAGGCCGCATCCTCGAGTTCTGGCTCGATAGCCAAACCTATCTTCCGGCCAAGATCGTCGAGGTTGAGGCCAAGCCGATCACAACAACGTACCTCTCCGACTATCGCGCCGCCGGTAATCTCACACTGCCCCATCACATCCGCACGAGCAATGGGGATACTCAGTACGACACGCTGGTTGAAGTGACCTCCGTTGAAGTCAATCCGCAACTCCCCGAAGCCTTCTTCAACATCCCGAAGGTCGAGATCGACGACTTCGTGATTGCAGAGGGTGCAACATCAGTCACGCTTCCTTTTGACCTTCTGAACAACCACATCTATGTTGAAGCTACGGTTAACGGTGACAAGCGAGGCCGCTTCCTTGTTGACACCGGCGGCGTCAATCTGCTGACCGCAGATGCCGCTGGACGCCTCGGTATCGAGTCCAAAGGCTCGATCCAGGGACGCGGAGTTGGTGAAGAAACCGTCGACGTCTCCCTGGCGGAGGTCAAGTCCTTCACATTTGGCGGGATCACGCTCTCCGATCAGACCTTCTTCGTCATCCCGATGGCAGAAATCCAGGCCGCAGAGGGCGTCAGGTTCGACGGCCTCATCGGCTTCGAAGTCTTCAAACGCTTCATTGTCGAAATCGACTATGCCGAGCGACGACTTGTTCTGACGCGCCCGGAAGCTTTCGAGTACTCCGGAAACGGCGTTTCTGTCCCGTTCAAGTTTGACAATCGCACCCCGATCGTCGAGGGCACTGTCGCCTCCGTACCGGCAACTTTTTCGATCGACACCGGCAGCCGCTCCACTCTCGACATCTTTCCGACCTTCGCCGCCAAACATAATCTCAAAGCAACCCTTCAACCTCGCTTCGAGGCTCTCAGCGGTTGGGGAGTAGGCGGCGGGGTCCGCTCCAAGCTCGCCGCTGGCGCCACTCTGCGCCTCGGTGAGGTCGAAATACCGGACGTTGTCACGGCCTTCAGCCAGCAGCAAGAGGGTGCC
>JAAESQ010001546.1 GCA_024229275.1 bacterium
CCATGCATCGCGACATGGCGAAGTGACGGCTTTTCCACGTTCCACATGATTGCTCTTCAGGGACAACTTAGTCCCTTACACCTGAAATCTTGAACAAAACGACGAAGAATTTCATGAGGCACTCGCAACAAGAGAAGGCTGTACGAAATACTCGCGCAGGAGAAGTGCAGTGACGAGCACGCGGCGACCGAGCTTGGTCATATAGTACTTGTAGCGGCGGCCGATTTTCTTGATCAGTCCGTGGGTGCGCAAACGTTTGAGAAGATAGGAGGAGCGACTGGGAGTGAGATCGGGAATATGAGCGCGCAGATCGGCGGCGCGAAAGCCGGAGATGGTCCATTCGCCACGCCCCAGGATGAGGAACAGGCGGTAGTCGTCACCGAGGAAGAGGTCGAAACCACGGAAAGAACGGCCCTTCACTTTGGTGCGGCTGGCCATTTTGTCGATGACCTTCTGTCCGGCATCGGGATTGTCGAGGCAGGCCATGAAGGCAAGGTAGCGCGCATTGGCGGCCTGCATCAGCTGCCGCAGATCGCGCAGGCTGTAGATACTCTTGCGCAAGGGGGCG
>JAAESQ010001547.1 GCA_024229275.1 bacterium
ATCGCAAACCACTCGTCGAGAATCTGGACCGTCTCATGGAGGCTGCGAATCGCGAGCGGGAGCAGCACGAACTCGGGCAGGGATTCCTTTTTGACGCATTTCCGTCGGAGGCTCTCGAAGAGGATTTAAAAGACGCTGCCGAAGCCGAGGAAAAAGATCGATTGCTATGGGAGCGTGAAGTGCTTGGGCTCTACCTCAGTGGCCACCCCCTCGATCGGTACGGTCCGCAACTCGAACGCTTTGCAGATTGTAGGATTGCTGACCTCGGCACTCGATTGGAAGCAGGCGCAGAGCGCGTCACGGTGGCCGGGCTGGTGTCTGGTCTTCGAGTAATGTCAATCAAGCGTAACGGACCGAATCATGGGCGCCGGATGGCGGCCTTTCAGCTCGAAGATTCGGGAGGAACCGTGCGTGCCGTGGTCTTTCCGGATGCATACGACAAATCCCATCGCCTACTCGAAGATGATCAGCCGGTCTTGGTCACTGCATCTCTCAAGGGTGAGGGCGACGCCGTTGAACTCACAGTGGATGAGGTGGTGGCTCTCGCCGGAATCGAGCAGACACAGGCGACAGCACTGCGCATCGTCATCGATCTCGACAAGGCAGACGAGGAGTGGTTCGAGACTCTCCGAGAGTATCTACTGGAACATAGTGGCGATTTGCCTGTACGTTTCGAGTTGGTGCGTCGAGGCCAATTCAGAGCACGGATGATTCCTCCGCCCCCACTGACGGTCGACCCAACACCAGAAGTGCGCGCAGCTTTACGCGAGATGCTGGCGCCAGGTGGCTGTGAGTTTGAGTTCTCCAGCGATTTGAACGGTGGACCCAATGGGTCGGCCAAGCTGAAGAGCAACACTGAGCCCGAGGCGCAACCTTCAAGCCTGGTGAACTGACAACAACACGACCTGTTACTTGACCCTCGCGCAGCAATGGGATGTCGACTCCAACCTGTCATTTTGAGCATATCCACGCCGGTCCGGCGCTGACTCTTGGCATGACGGTGCCGCCCCAATCGTTGTCATCCCGAGCAACGCTACGCCGCACTCGCGGCGGAAACTCATGGAATGACACCAAACCTCAATACTTGTCACCCTGAGCGGAGCCGAAGGGTCTCCCGTTGAAATCTGCAGTATGTATGTTGTTGTAATTCAGTAGATTACTAAATGTAGCGGGAGATCCCTCCACTCGCCTTTGGCTCGGTCGGGATGACAGTAGGGGATGATGTCTTTGGGAGCGGAGTCGAAAGGTCTCCCGCTACATTTTGTAGGCCGTATGGTGCTGTATTCAAGCAGTTTGCTCGATTCAGAGGGAGATGTTTTGACGCCGCTTCGCTCCGTTCAACATGACAGCTCACGGGGCGCTGTTTGGTATTTGATTTCTGCAAGAGGCTCACCAATTACTTGTGTCTGATCAAACCCCTCCCCGAAGTGCCATCTACGAGGACTTCGAGCGCGTTCGGGAGGCGGATCTGACGGACATAGCGACCCTCCCAAACAGACGGCTGATTGTCGAGCCAGTCCCAGGCAATGACATGAGGTCCTTCAGGGTCGACGGAGAGATACAGCACCCGTGAACTCAGCAACTGATAAAAGAAGTAGCTGCCCTGGTTGAGCTGGGGCGGAGTGTCAGGGAGCATAGCCTCGACCACGACACGGGTTGCAGAAATCTGTTCCCAACTGATCGGTACGCCCCACCTCGGGTCGGAGGTTCCCCACCTTCCAAATCCGATCAGAATGGCGTGCCTGCCCTGCTCGACGAGGCCGCGGTTCACCGCCTCGATTTCGTTGATCATCGCTGGAGTAGAGTTACGGTCGAAGTTGTCTGGACGGAGATAGACAATGTCCTCAAGATCCGTTCGACAACCGTTGCCGAGTGCGTTGTCCGAAGCCACTACCAATCCGTCCGCGGTGAGGTCCTCGGCTTGAACGGTGAATTGCTCGTCAGAAGCGGCGAGTGGTCGCTGCTGCAGAAGACCAATTCTCATCGGTATGCCGCGTTCACTGTCAATCACGGCCGAGAATTCGATCTCGGCTTCGCCCCCCACCGCCTCGCGAGACGTCTCAAGCAAGCGGTTCACAAAATCATTGAAAGGGAATGAGCGTGAGCCGAGCAGTGGAGCGAAGGTGAGAGCGCGCGGGCCTCGTGCCGAGAGACCAGACTCGAGGCGGTCGGAGCCAGCGTCGTAGGTTGAGACCAAGAACTTCAAGGCACCATCCGCCTCCGCATCACCGAGCCCTGCTCTCTCCAGGCATTCTCCTGGACTGGTGGGATTGGGCGTCGCAGGCCCGTCGAGGTCGACGGCCCAGAAAGTCGTCTGGGTGTGGTTCAGAAGATCCTTGGTGTTCTTGAATGGTGGGGGAGCAAGAGGACGTGCGGGGCACGCGCTCCATACATAACCTCCGTCGACGATTGTCTTACCGAGCCCAAGTGCCAGAGAGATCGCTCCATCGGAGGGGACAGAGCCAAGACACGGGTAATAGTTGTAGGACCTGACGATTCCGGAGCAGGTTGGATAGAAGCGCGACCCGTGACGAGTGCCGAACACCTCTTGAATCAGGACCGCCATGCGCTCAGATTCCGACGTTTCTCCGGCTGCGCGGCGGGCGATAACAGCTCCACGGGAAAAGGTCGAAGCCCAAACGAGTTTCACCGCTGCTGCAAGGGAGCGGTAGCGAGAATTAGGGTTGTCCTCGGCATTCGGGATGATTTTGGTGGAGTATATGCCGGCAAAATTGAAGTCCCCAGAAGCTTCAAGAACGCTCGAAGGTCGTACGGCGAGGGGAGTTTTCAAAACGGCGACGACTTTCCGGAGCTCGTCTCGGAACTCGCCAGGGAGTTCACCTTCCTGGAAGGCCCGGGCAATCTGGCTGTCAGACGTACCCTCGTTGACGAGATCCCAGAGGCGATTCCGCTCCATAAACTGAACAAAAACCTCACTCGCAATTACAACAAAACCTGGGACTTCGATCTTCAGACTGTCCGATTGGAGTTCCTTAAGGCGTGGTAGAAAGTCTTCGTGGAGACTCAGCAATCCTGAGGCTTTTGCGCCAATTTCACCTGCGCCGATTCTGGCGAACTGGTGGTCCGTACCGAAGGAGTTTGGATTGAATGTGGGGATGTCCGCGGGGTGTGGATTATTCATGATGAAGACAGCCTGCCGCGCTCGCCGCAGCGTGTCAAGACCCAAGTACGAACTAGAGCACTGGACCCGCTAGGCGGACTGAGTTTTCCAGCAGACGGCGCGCAAATGAACGGTGTTGCCAGTCCTCGAATGAGACTTGGCGAGAATCCTCAATGTAGCTCTCCTGCAAGACCCTCAGCTCTTCGGCAAAGCCCTGTTCATACACAGCGAGTGTTATTTCGAAGTTGAGCCAGAACGACCGCATATCCATGTTGAGGGAGCCGATGAACGCGATGCTGCGATCGACGACAATGGTCTTCGAATGCAGGAGGCCAGCTTCAAACTCCCATATTTCCACTCCGGCCTCGAGAAGATCGATATAAGAAGCACGGCACGCTAGAGCGACCATTGGATGATCAATTCGGGCCGGCACTATCAGGACCACGCGAACTCCACCGTACGCTGCTGAAGCCAGAGCTCTTAGCGTCGGCTCGTCCGGCACGAAGTAAGGAGACGAGATGATGAGTTCTTCGTGCGCGGCATAAATCGCTGTCAGAACCACCTGTTGTATCGCATGCGGCGAACCTCCGCCCGGTCCCGACGGGAGGACCTGTGCCGTGGATCGGCCAGGCATTTCGGAGCCACAACCATGGTGCCCGATTGGCTTGCGAGCAATAGGTTCACTCGTTTCAAGATGCCAGTCGAGTTCGAACACTGCACTGAGAACCTCGACTACGGGTCCAGTGATGCGAACCGTAGCATCGATCCAGCGACCAACTTTTGCGTTTTGCTTGAACACCTGAGGATCGGCCAGGTTGAGGCTCCCGGTGTAGGCAACACATCCATCAACAATGGCGATCTTGCGGTGGTTTCGAAGGTCAATTCGCACTGCAAACGATCGGATGAGGCCAACCGGAAGACAGGCCACAACTTCGACTCCGGCTTCGCGCAGCCTATTCAGCCAGGCACTGTCGAGAAACTGTCTGCTGCCGACAGCGTCGACCAGCACTCTGCACTGCACTCCACGGGCGACTGCGCTCTGCAAAGCGGTAGCGAGGTCATCGACGGTGCCACCTGGTGACCAGATGTAGTATTCCAAGGCCACTGTCTCGCGGGCGGTATTGATGTCATCGATGAGTGCTCGAAGCGTTGCTTCAGTGTCGTGAAAGAGTTCGAGCAGGTTTCCCTCGAGTGGTGGAGCATGGAGAGTTGCGCGCACCAGCCGAGCGAGTTCTGCGGCATCGCGGTGACACTCCGTCCAGTCTGTCTTGCAACCTGCTGCGAGGTCGGTCACCCAATCAACCAGAATAGGGTCTAGCGCCAGAGCGGCACGTGCACGCCTTGAACCAAGGCGGCTTTCTCCGACGACGAGATAGAGGACGGCTCCGGCGAACGGAATCAACAGGACGATGACTATCCAAGCGAGAGAGTCTCCCAGTGGGCGGCGACGCATCACAATGCGCAGAGCCACTGAAATACGGATCGCGAAATCTGCGATCAGGACTGTTGCGCTGAGGAGGATTTGCCAGTTGAGCATAGGGTTCGTTTGAAAGTATACGCAAGAGAGGTGAACGAGACCCTTGGAGATGTGACAACGATCTAGTTTCGGGAGCAACTCGTCGTGCTAGGCTTGGCCTTGATCGCGCTGACAGGATTGGAATTGAGACGGGCGCGGAACCGTCTGGTGTAGGGTGGAGCGCATGATGAGGAGATCCGTACTCAGGACGACCGTACTCACAATCGCCTTTTTCCTTCTATGTGGAGGTAAGAGCACGTACTGCCAGCAGAGTCGTGACGGCATCGAACCCAACACAATTCGACTAGGGCACGACTATCAGGACTTTTCGATTGAGGCCAATCCCGAGGCATGCCTCCAAGCCTGCATCGAGGATGCTCGATGCAAGGCGTTCACCTATGTCCGCCCGGAACGACCCGGGCATTGGGCGCATTGCTGGCTGAAGGAAGACGTGTCTCCGGCGACCGCCGACCCTTGTTGCGATTCAGGTGAAGTGAGCAGAGTGCGTAGAGGCGGAGCGGAGGGAATGGGTCAGGTGGAGCGAGGTTGGTGCTGTGCAAAGAACGAAGTCTTCCAATCAATTGAGACCCTGTGTTTCGAATTGGGAGGTCGTTTCTTCGCGAGCCAAGAGGCGGCTCATCAGACTTGCGCCAAAGAAGGAAACCGGTCAGGAACCGGCAGCAATGAGGTCGATTTGAGGGTGGGTTTCTGCTGCGCACACAATCAGGTGTTCGAAGCTGTCGCACCCGACTGCGCTGAAGTCGGTGGAACCCTCTATGCCGAGGCGGCCGGAGCTGAGGCGTCATGCAGTGGCGGAGATACTCGATCGACCAAGGATGTCCTCCTTGAAGGGCAAAGGCACGCTGCGAAGGAGCACGAGCCAAAACAACAAGCAAGGAATACTGCTGTAGAGATGGGGGATATACCTGAATCCTGGCTTCTCAGTAGGGCGCTACCGGCGGCTCCAACGAATCGTTGGATCCAGACAAGGGCTCCGATTGGTCATATCGAAAATGGCGCAGGAACAACCGAGTCCAAAGAAAGCGCGAGCCGCTCAGGAACACTGGTCTTCGATGTTGAAGTGCATCCTAACTCGCCCAACACGGTCTATGCAGCAGCACGCAGTGGGTTGTTTCGCTCGGAGAATGGAGGGCAGAGTTGGAAACGACTGAACCTCGCTCCGACCTCACTCCGTGAGAGTCTCGCGGTCTCACTGCACCCCAACCAACCGGACCTCGTGCTCGCGTCGCAGGAACTCAAAGGACTTGTCTACCGCAGTACCAACGGCGGCAGATCATGGCAGGAAGCTCTATACGTTCCACCGAGCCCTGGACGCGAGACGGAGCACGGCATGAAGCGAATTGTATTCGCTCCATCGGCAGCGCATGTCGTGTATGCCGCGAGCAGTCGCAGCACCAGCTCAACATCGGCGAAGGGCCGTGCGCACGGTGTTTTCCGATCGGACAACTTTGGTGTCACGGGCAGTTGGCTCAACGCGAGTGGCGACGAGCTTCTGGGAAAGTCGATCAGCGACCTCGCTGTGCATCCGCGAAACCACTTCGTAGCATGGGCTGCGACGGTTTCTGATGGATTGTGGCGGACGGAAAACGGGGGAGCAAGCTGGCAGCATATGAAGGCTCTTGAACCCGAAGGCATTCGCGCCGTGGCATTGAGTCCGCTCGATTCAGATGAAGTATATGCAGGGGCCGACAGCGGGGGAGTGTATCGAGGGATCAGGCAATCGGGCACTACGGAGTGGCAATGGACTTCGATGCCAGGTGGTCTCAATAGCGACGAACAGATTATGTCGATTGTCATAGACCCCGTAGCTCCCAATAGAGTTTGGATCGGTTGCACACGGAGTGGAGTGCACTTCTGGGCTCCTTTGGAACAGCGTTGGGTTGCGTTTAACGATGGGCTTGACCACCTAAAGGTTATGAATCTCTCCCTTTCTTCGGACGGATCCACGATATACGCGGCGACGTGGGGCGGGGGCGTTTACAGGCTCCGCTTGTCAAAATAGGCTCTCAACCCTCAAGCACCTGATAGAAATGGCCCATCTCCGAGAGATGAAAAGGCGGCAGGAGAAAACTTCGTCCCAATCGAGTGGCCTCAATCGTGGATTGTGTATGTTGGCGAAAGAAGAATCACGGTCAGGTCATGATCGAGGTCACGTAGGAATCGTAGTGCCGGTGTAGAATTCTCCCAGAAAGGAGTAGCTCGAGCGAAAATGACGACGGTCGGCACCATAGCAATTGGAGCAAGACGAAGGACTCTGGACGATTTGGTCGCCCAGGTTCTTCAGCCCGGCTTTGTTGCACGCTATCGTCGCATGCCGTCATGTGTCGAATCCAGCGGCCATGTCAGTGCGCCGATGCTTGAGATTTCTCCTCCGCGATCTCGCTACGTGCGTCGTTGGAAGCGTCATGCGCGCCGCTGTGAGCAGTGCCGTGAGACATTCCGCTATTACGGTTTGTCGGTGAAATGAAGAGTTGAGTCGTCAGGTTCGGCGCGCGTTGGCTGGTTCGGCGTTGCTTGGCTACGCGATACTGCTTTGGCTCCTTGCCCCGGCGACTCCCTTCGAGTGGGATGAGATTCTGTTCCTGAACTCGCTGGAACGCTATGACATAGCTGCTCATTCACCACATCCTCCAGGCTATCCGGCATTTGTTGCGATTGGCGCTGTCACAAATTGTCTGATCAGAGATCCGTTTATCGCGCTACAACTGGTTTCAATCGTTAGTGCAACCTTGCTTGTCTTGTCTGCTGGATTTCTTGCAGCGAAGTGGAGTAGATCGTCAAGAGTTGGTTGGTTGACAGCGCTTCTCACGGCCACGACTCCGGCGGTTCTCACCTTCGCAAACGTGGGTCTGTCTGATATGTGTGGCGCAGTTCTTGTGTTGCTTTCACTTGGGTGTATCGCAACCGCGCTTGGCGGAGGAAATGATCCGAAGGCTGTCGTCATAGCAGCAGTACTCACGGCCCTTGCAATCAGCACACGACCGCAACTTGGAATCATGCTTGTGCTCCCGATAGCCTGGTTGGCGTTCTCCTGTATTCGCAACAGCCAATGGCCAATGTTGCTGTGGGCTGGTTTTTCCGGGTTGACTTGCCTTACGGTGGTGTGGCTGCCAGCAATAGTCCTCACAGGAGGAGAGCAGTTTCTACTTGCGATCCAGAATCATACAGCCTGGATGGCTGTGAACGAGGCAAGTCTGCGCCTACCTCATGCACCTCTCTCCCACCTGTTGAAACAGTGGCTCGTATATCCATGGGGGTGGCTGGTTCCAGCTGCTGTAATCTGGATGCTCGCAGTGAAGGGAACAGTGGAATGGTGGGCCTGCCATCGCAGGACTGCACTGTTGATCCTGTTGAGCGTTGTGCCATTCTTACTCGTCGTTCCGTGGACTCATAGTCTTTCGAATTCAGTTCGCTACAGTGTTCCGGTCGCGGCACTTGTGGCATTCCTCGCAGCAGGTGCGGCAATGGCGCGATCACATCACGTTCGGCACGTACTATCGGGTTTGATGTGCGTTCTGGCTGTGTTGATGCTTGCCTGGGGATACCCGACATGGATACAAAGGGCGACCGAAGAAGCACCCATATGGGCAGCGCTCAAATGGGTGCGTGCCAACCAGGATACTTCTCAGTCGATAGTGATCTATCGCCACGAGTTGACACCTCATGCACAGTACGTTTTGGGCTCTAAGGGATTCAGGATTCAAGTAGGTGATACGCAATCTCTGAACGGAGCATTGAGTGAAGGTCAGGTCTATGTCACCCCGGATCCTCGAGAATCCCTTGAGAATGCTCATCGAGTGTTCACGCGCTCGTGGTCGAACAAGCGTTCAATGAGGTTGTGTCGTCGCGTGTTCTTGGAGTGCGCGGTATGGATCAGAGAGGAAAAGCCTGATTCGCGGTTGAATGATTCTGAACGGTGAAGCGATAGCGCTGCTTCAGACAACGATGAGCTTCCTCTAGTTTCGTTCCACCGGCCTGCCGGATGTCGCGCTTGCTTCTATCCGTGCCTTCAACTCGTCCAAGGACATACCGCTAGCACTCAACTGTGCCACCGCGTGGTCGAGGTCGCGTACAGCCGCGAGGAAGGCTCGGCAGTCCCCACATTCGCGTGCGTGTTGCATCATAGGAAAAATCTCATTCCTGCCTAAGCTTCCTCCTTGCCAAGTTAGTTGCCAAAGCTGGGAGCGCACCTTTTCCATCATCGACCTCGAAATAGTGTGAGTGTTTCCCTGAACAGAAAGTTCCATGCCGAGAACTCTCAACTGACTGTCGTGCTTGGCGGAAACGGTCTGACCGACCGAGTCGTCAAGCTTCTGTAAACCAACAAGCGGGCACCGTATGGCGCCCGCTCTTTTCTTTCTGGTTGTGTCGGTTGGACTACTTGCCCTGGTAAGGCACGCCTTCGGTCATCCACTCAGGAGCGGGCTCACCTTTCAAGTGATGGTCGAAGAACTGCTTCATCTTGATCGAGTAGTCGACTTTGTTCGGGTACTTTTTCAAATGGTGGGGTTCGCCGCGGTACTGGAGGAAGATACAGTCCTTACCCAATCTGCGACACGCAAGATACAGTTCGATGCCCTGCTCCCAAGGAACTGCTCCGTCATCGTCTCCGAATTGGATCAACAACGGCGTGTTGATGCGGTCAGCGAAGAAAACCGGTGAATTCTCGATGTAGCGCTCCGGATACTCCCAAAGCGAACCGCCTATGCGACTCTGCGACTTCTCGTACTGGAATTGGCGGGCGAGCCCGGTCTGCAGCCGGATACCGCTATAGGCACTGGTCATGTTTGAAACAGGGGCGCCCGCGACGGCAGCAGCAAATAGATCGGTTTGCGTGATCACAAAGGCCGTTTGATAACCGCTCCAGGAGTGGCCGTGCAAACCGATGGCGTCGGGATCGGCGATGCCCATGTCTACGAGCTTTTGAACTCCCGGAACCAGACATTTAGTGGCTGAGAATCCTGGCTGCCCAACCTGAAAGCGGATGTCCGGGAGGAAGACGGCATAGTCGTTAGAGGCATAGATGGGGTAGCTCGGTCGATGGTTCACAACCGGCTGGTTGAAGCTGTGGAGTCGTTGGGTGAAGAAACGGTAGTAGTAGACCAGAACCGGGTAGCGTTTACCGGGTTCGTAGTTACCGGGCTTGATCAAAATGCCCTGGAGTGGGATCCCATCGGCGCTCGACCACTCGATCAGCTCGGCCTTGCCCCAGGCGTAGTCAGCAATCTGTGGGTTCACATCCGAGAGTCTCATTGAATGCTTGAACTTCGAGTCAGTGATCCAGAGGTTGGGAAATTCATCATAGCGCTGACGAGTGAAGAGGATTTGGCCCGTGTCTTCTGCGCGTGCAACGAAGTCAACGCGATGGTTTCGAGTCTCATAGAGGGATTTGACTCCGCCACCGCTGGGATGAGAACTGTAAAAGGCAAAGTGCTTTTCTTTGTCGTGGTAGGCGGACAGCAACAGTTCATCGCTAGCATCGATCCAGTCGATCTCATCATTGGTGTCGATGACACGAAACTCTGTTTCGTTCTTTCGTCCCTCGCCCTTGGTGAGGTTCGTCATTTCACCTGTTTGGGTTGAGACTTGCCAGATATCGTATTTGTCGTAGATTAGCACGCCGCTATCGTCGGAAAACCACTCACTGTGTCCGTAGCCTGGCGGATCGGACGGGTAGTCGTGATCCTCATTGGCGAACGGTACGTGCATAGACTCAGTCAGATTCGTAGTCGAGGCATCGGCAACTGTGTACAGATGCCAATCGCCGGCATCGTAGTAGAGGACGAATCTACCGCCGGGCGAGAGGGATACAGGGGGTCTGCGACCGGTGGCGATACGCTTGACCACAATTTGTTCATTGCCGGTGGTGAGATCGACGACGTAGACATCGCCGTAGCCGCCGTCCCAGGTCACCTCCTTCAAATAGGGAAGAGGTGATCCAGCGAGAGTCACGTTGCCGTTGTCGGCCGTTTGGACTTTAGGAATGTCAAGTTTGGCAAGCGGCACGATGCGCCCGGAATCGAGATGGGCGACAGCCAAATAGGTACGATCCTTTTCCTCACGGTCCCAACGTTTCTTCTGATGGGGAATGATCAGAGGATCGTTCCAGTGCCACACATCGAGACCCCGCTTCGCTACAAGCGCATCAATGTCATAGGGGTCGAATGGTTTTTCCTCTTCAGGTTCCTCGTCCGAGTCCACGGGGTCTGTTTCTTCGTCAGCTGGGTCGGCAACAGCGAAGCCGAGGAAAAGGCGATTGCCGTCACGACTCCATTCGAGTTCGTTCTTAACGGGTAGTTTGAATCCTTCAGGCGCATCATCGGATCCGGCCAGCAGGGTGGATTCGGCGCCAGAACGCCAGGTCCAGACCTCAGCGCCAGTGGGCTCACCATCCTCATCACGCACGGAGGCAACAAAAGCCAACTGAGGTTGCTCATGCGCCCAGGCAAGTTCGGTGTAATGCCCATTGGTTTGTTGGTGTGCGCTTACGACGTCCGAAGCTGTATCGGAAAGATTTTGGAGATAGAGTCCATTGCTTTCCCCGTCAGGCGCCGAGATGACATAAGCGAGAACTGTTGCCGAATCGTCGAAGCTGAATGTCGTGACCCAGGGTACGGGTTTCTCCTCGCCATTGGCGAGGTTGCGGAGTTTGAGAGTGGTGCCGAGGTTCTTGTCCTCCTTCTTCGCCTTCTTTTCGTCATTTGCCTCTTCTTCTTGAGGCGGCTTCTCAGTCTCCTCGGTATCTATGTCCTCGGCATTCTTGTCCTCGCGATAGTGCTTGTAAGCAAGCCACTCGCCGTCTTCGGAGAGGGCAAACGACTCAACCTTTTCGATTCGGATTTCTTTGCCGTTTCCAAGGTCGACCAAGGCAAGACCCTTTTGGGGCCCATTGTCCTTCGACTTGCCCTTCGATTTTTCGGCCGCCTTCTCTTTTTCTTCGAGAGTCGGCTCGATCGCTGCTACAACCCATGCACCGCCAGAAGCGATTAGTGGTTTCGTGCCCAACTCGATCCGAAACTCCCGGTCGTCCTCAGTTGATCGAATGACGACTTCACCGTCTCCACGATCCGGTATCAAGGCGTACGCAATCCACTGTCCCTCTTCGGAAATGCTTGCGTCGTGTATCTCGTGGAACTTCATTAGGTCAGTGAAAGTGAGCGCCTTGTCGCCTGCAAAAGCCACTGAGGCGAGGAGAACGGCGGTGAGCAGCACGATGATTGACTGGGATCTGGAAAAATCTCTGTTGTGCATGGTGGGGTCCCCCGAAAAGAGATCGGCACCGAGATGCCAGGACGAGGATTGCAAGTCGGAGTGTGAAATGCAAATAGTGTGGGCCGGCAAGAGGAACACAGGGAACGAAGCAAGCGCGCTATTGTATTGAGAAAAGGGAGGAACCAAATGATCACGAGGATCGTTCTACTGAAGCTGAGTACGGAGCACGCCACGGCTGAGGGTCGCGAAGAGGTGGCAGGGAAGAGTCGGGAAGTACTGCCTGGGATGCCCGGAGTTTTGAAGGCTGATGTTGGAGTCGGGGCGGACACTGCGACTCTCGCGAGTTGGGACGTTTCGTTGGTTCTTCAGTTTGCTGCGGTCGAGGATCTAGAACCGTTTCGTGTTGACCCGGCTCATCGTGAGTACGTGGACTTGTTTCTCAAACCGAGACTCGAGGATATTCAGGATCTTAACTTCAGCGGCAGCGCCCTGTAGGTTCGAGGTCTCGTTGCCCCATAGTCCTGTTGCCTATCTCATAGATCATGCGTTCCCAGATGCACGGATACGCTGAATTTGGCTTCGATCTTCTCGCTGATACCACCCACATTTATCGTTTACAGTGATCCACGCGCTCAAGTGTGAAACCCAAAAAATGAGAGGTGTATTGATTCAGGCTTCGCGAGCCATGAGGTTGATGTTCTCGTCGTAGCAGGTGTCGCAGTAGGTGTGCAAAGGGCGGAATTCTCCATCCACGACCTCACCACGCTGAAACGATGAATCAGTCTTGCTCAGACATTTGTCGCAGACGGCATTTTCAGCTTCGTTCTTTTGCCAAACTGGTCCACTCACCAAGACCTCCCAGAGCCGCGGTCGCGACTCGGGATGTATGATAGCGGATTCTGGCTATGACGTGGTGATGGAATGGGAAGAGGGCTATGCGGGACGAACGGGATGAACGGCTATACGGCAGTACGGGACCACTCGGAAGGAGTGTGTGTCCTCCTCGTCATCCGGCCTCGCTCGAAAGCTACGCCGTGACAAGTTTCCATCGCCATCGCCTTCGAAATATGGCGCTTCAAAACAGACAGGTCCGTGAGTTTTTGAACCGCCAAGCTCGCAAGACATACGAAGGGGAACGCATAGAAGAACAGAGAGCGGTTCTTTGAACCGCATTGGCGCCTATTACTCGAGCCCCGCTTCCGCGCCGTTCTGCCGTATAGCCGTTCGCCCCGTTTGTCCCGCATAGCCTTTGCGCAACAAAACCCCCGCCAATGCGGCGGGGGCTGAGTGTCAGCTATTGATTGTCGTTCCTAGAATGGAACGTCGTCCGCATCGTCCGGGAAGGATGGACCGCCTCCGCCGCTGCTGGGTCCTGGACCACCCTGAGAATAGCCCCCACCTTCACCGCCTCCACCACCGCCTCCACGGCCA
>JAAESQ010001548.1 GCA_024229275.1 bacterium
CCACCGTTCCACTGTCGGGCGATTCGATCGGCCGTGGTTGCGGAGATTGCTTGTCTAACGCAAGATGCGTTCGCGCCGTTTGATAATAGGAAAAATAGGATCGAAGCAGTCGCTTGAGGTGACGTTCGTTCAAGACGATCACATGATCGAGGCACTCACGGCGTACGGAGCCGATCAAACGTTCGACATAGGGATTCTGCCAAGGTGAGCGCGGGGCGGCGAGCACCTCTTCGATGCCGAGGCTGTGCACACGGCGACGGAACCGGGTGTCGTAGACGTTGTCGCGATCGCGCAGGAGATACCGCGGGGCTTCGTCCCAGGGAAATGCCTCGACCATTTGTTGTGCCGTCCACTGACCCGTGGGGTGTTCGGTGATGTTGAAGTGGACAACCTGGCGGTGTTCATGTCGCAGCACCAGAAGTACGTAGAGGATCCGAAAGGAGGCTGTGGGGACGGTAAAATAGTTGATGGACACAAGGTCCTTGGCATGATTGTCGAGGAAGGTCCGCCAAGTCTGGGATGGCGGCTTTCGGTGCCGAACCATGTACTTGGCGACCGTGGTCTGGGCAATTTCGATGCCGAGCATTTGCAGTTCCCCGTGCACGCGAGGCGCACCCCACAGGGGATTCTCC
>JAAESQ010001549.1 GCA_024229275.1 bacterium
ATGACAGTAGCGGGATGATGTCTTTGGGAGTATTTCTACGCCGCGTTCGCGACCTCAACTGCCCCTAAATAATTGTCATCCTGAGCGGAGCGCAGCGGAGTCGAACGGATCTCCCGTTCCAGTAGTGAGCGCCATGATTGCGGCGAAGCGTTCGGCTGCATATCGCTGATTTCAAGGGGAGATCCTTCGGCTCGAAGGCTCGCTCAGGATGACAATTTGGGGTCGTGTGTCATTGAGAGGAGCGAAGCAACGAAGAATCTCCCGTTTTCTCCCTAGTGGTCTCCGTATCCAAGCTCACCCGCTTCAATACGCACAGCAAGACGATTCTGCGGCGTCGGTAGCGGACATGTCGCATACGGCGTGAACGCACACGGCGGATTCGTGGCCTTGTTGAAGTCGATCAAGACCTTGCCGTCGGCCTCGCGATCAGCATAGAGGAATCGGCCTGCTCCATAGGTGTCGACGCCATTGGAGGCGTCACCAAAAATGAAGAATAGAACAGGACTCTCCAGGCTAGAGATGACCGGTTCGAGTTCGTACTGTACGCCGTCGATCTCAAACCTGACGACGCCGGGCACGAGGTACGAGGCTGGGGTGCCGATGACTGTCGGAACCTGGCGTTCCTGAGGTGGGTCGAAGGGGACGAAGTCGGCTTCAAACCGGTAGTTAGGATTGACTGGGAAGCGTTCGACACCATGGAAGGTCTGGCGGGCTTCGCTGTTCGGGTCTTTGACTCGAACCGCATAGCGATCACCGCGCTGAATGACAAAGAACATGATGTCGTTCAATGTGAGCATGTCCGGCGGGCCATCAGCGTCGCTCGTGATCGAAACGGCGGCAGTCGGTGCGTCGTTGAGCTTGAGATCGACGTCCTCCAGAGCCTCTACCCGCAAGGCGCCTTCCTCGAGGAAGATCGACCCAGCATGAGATGCGCCGGCTCCTTCGGGCAGGATTACAGTGTTGTCCGCAGCGGTACCAAACGTGCTTTCTCCCTCTTCGATCCAATGCAGCCCGACCACTGTCAACCAGCCGGAGCTATCCGCCAAGCGCTCAATACGTTGAGCGTGCCAAAGATCGGTTTCCGCCAAGTAGGAGGGGTCGACGTCGGGCACAGTGGATTGTTGCGAACAACTCAATATCGGGGTCAGGAAGAGAGCAAGACCGGCCAGGATGGACAATTTGCGCATAAATCCTCCTCGAAATCACGCGGGATGGAATTGTACCATCGGGAACTTCGTTAAGAAGCCGTAGTGAAGCGGGGATTTACCCCCGTAGCGTCTTAGTGTAGGATACGCCCCTGGGCCTCGCAGCCAAGACAGGCAGCGGGTAACCCAACAGAGTGACCCCATCGTCTAGCCCGGTCTAGGACACCGGCCTTTCACGCCGGCAACACGGGTTCAAATCCCGTTGGGGTCGCCAAATTCGCTAGCAACACCCTGGGTTTGCCTGGGGTGTTTTCATTTCCCCCTCTCCACCTCAAGCCTAGGAAACCAGGGGGGTTACAAATTATCGTCTCTATAGAATGTCAGGAGGATGGATCGTCGACAGGTCGTAGGAGACGAGTTGGCGATAGCCGACCAGGATAGGCTGTTATTTCCTTGTTTCAGTAGGATCCGTCTTTGATACGATGCTTTGTGTCACAAGCTCATCGAGGACAAGGAGACAAAGACGTGAGACGTTACACCGTCGGACTGCTCGTTGTTGCCGCATCTATGCTGCTCAACCCCGTGATTGTCGACGCGCAAGGATGGCAATCCGCCGCTCAGAATCAGGGAATGCCAGCTCCTTGGGGCCTTGGACTGACAATCTATGACCAGCGTCAGCCGTATCGAATAGATCAACTCGAGTTTCAGCTGACTGGACTGAGTCTCCTCTCGCTCGAGGACCTCGAGGTAGATAGCCGAACGACGACCTACCATTTGAAGTTCGACTACTGGGTATTACCGTTCCTCAACGTGTACGTGCTCGGTGGACAGGTCGAAGGCAGCACCACGGTCAAGCTCAACGACACGGAACTCGGACTGCCGGTGCCCCTCAGTAACATCAGGGTGAAGTACGACGGCTGGGTCTACGGTATTGGTGCGACGCTTGCTGCCGGCTGGGACAACTACTTCGTGACACTCACCTACGACCTCAACGAAACAGATCTTTCAACCTCCGATTCCACAGTACGCGCTGAAGTGATCACACCCAGGTTCGGCTACCAGAATAAGGGGACAGCCGTGTATTTCGGCGGCATGCACCAGAAAGCGGAAGAAGAACACACGGGATCTGCCGACGTCACATTCTTCGGAGAGGTTCCGTTCAAGGTCTCCCTGCGCGAGAAGGAAGCCTGGAATTACCTGGTTGGGATGACGACTGAACTCGGTGAGCATTTTGTGCTGACCTGCGAGGGATTCTTCGGAGATCGTGAGGCCGTGCTCGTGATGCTCGACTATCGATGGGGTCGCTGATCAGACCGAGGTATCTCGCGCGAGCGCTGATCCTCTGTGTCCTCGGTGTGGCGAGTGTGTGCGGGGCGCTAGAGACCGATCAGTACTACGCATGGACGCAGCCGCTTGCGGATTCGACCGCCGCGCTGAACGCCAAGCTGAACCTTGAACTCGAACTCGCCATCGAGCATGTCGCTGCCCGCAATGGTGAAGAGCTTCCTCAGTGCACCGATATCGCAGAGCGCCTGATGAAACAGCTTCACTTCACGACATTTCAGGATTTCGAACTCTGGACCCTCAATACCACCCTGATCGATCGCTATCCGGCGAATCCTGAGCAGGAACTGGAGTACCGCCAAAGCAACCTCTACCACCGTCATGGGGTGCTCGATGTTTCGACATGGCTACCCAATGTCCCAACGATCGAAGTGAACGGGATTCGCCTTGGTACGGACAAACTGGCGCATTTCGTTTCGTCGGGTTGGCGCTGGCATCGCGAGTACGTCAAGGAACTTGAGCGTGGGCTCTCTCACGAGGAGGCGGAGCGGCAAATTCTCGACAGTGGACTGTACTGGGAGCGCTCGCTGATGGGTTCGCTAGCCACCGGAGTCTTCTCGCCGGGAGATCTAGAGGCTAACTACCGCGGGATGGAGTACTACTACAGTCTCTGTCATGGTGAAGAACCGGTGCTGGAAAGCAGTGCCGCCGGCTGGGAGATTCGTAGGCCTTTCGATTTTTCGACGGTCATTGGCCCGGAGTGGGACGAGTCCTACAACACGCCGATCTATAGCAAGCGACGCTGGCGCAAGGTGCGACCGGTTCTGGTCGGCTATTGCGAAGAACTCAATCACCCTGCAGTACAAGAACGGCGTGATTACTATCGCAGCATTGAACGCACTACTCGAATTGGCGAGGAACTGGATCGCATGATCTCAGAAGACATTGTCCCTGATCCGTATCAATTCTCGATTGAAGCTAACTGTGCCGGCGCGTCAGTAGCCAGAGAACGGATCTCGAGAACGACAGGGAATCTCGGACTTCCGGAGAACGGCCCGCCGGACCCTCAGCTGATCGAGGAGATCAGGGCCATTGATTCTAATCTCGAACGCAGACCCGTCGGTACGCTGGGGCTGAACTTCTCATACCCAGACCGTCTCGGTGGGTCGGTGGGAGTTCTGTGGGCTCGCCTTCCGGCTCACTACGATTGCATGACTCTATGTCCTTTCGAAGGTCCTTTCCTGCAGCTGCAGGGGGGATGGAATGCGGTCCGGCTCAGCGGGGGATGGGCGCGGATCATCGGTGAGAAGAAGAACAACCGATTCTTCGTGTCTGACGTTTACGTAGGGCTCGGCTTCAAGGCTTCGCTGCTGCACACCTACGGTGATCCTCCGAGTGAAGAGGCCGGGCGTACCTTCGCCGGAGGAGAGTTCGAGTTCACGATCGTCCAGATCAACTTCCGCGGTGGCATCTATCACCGTATAGCCGGTCCCAAACCCGACGATCCATGGCTGCTGACCCTGACCGTGGGCTGGGGATTTTGAGAGGTTTTGATTCCTATCACCTTTTCCTGGTCCATTCAAAGCGCTGTGCCGCGACCAGTGACTTGGCATGAGAAGGTCTGGTTGTTGGCACGCGATATTCGCGCGCCACTAATGGCATATCTCTAGTGGCCGACGCTATACGAAGAACGCTCCGGTGTCTGAAGAGAGCTATTGAAGGCCAAGGACAACCGTACGGTTAATGCCACAAATACGTACCTGGTACATCAAGGGATGACTTGAGTGTGGGCTATTTCCGGTCTTTCTATCTAGATTCCCATTCGAGTGAAGTCTTCTTCCCAGAGTAAGCGTAGCTGACGAGTACCTGATCCCCGGACTTGAGCTGCTCGGGAGTATCGCGGTAATACACAGGTGATTGCCAGTGGTTGGAGGGTGGTGCTGTTGCAGGGTTGGTTGACAGGGTGATCCCGGCACCGAGATCGAGTTCAAAGAATGTAATGACTCCTGTCAGATCGCCTGCTCGAACAACTCTTGCCTCAACCTGACTGCTGACTTCAGCGCTTGTGACTGAGGTGAGATTGAGATCAGCGAGAACAAACGGATCTGATAGGCATTCCCATTTGCGTACTAGTCGAGAGGCTACGGAGAAATGGCGGACTTCTCCGGCGCCATAGTCAGCAAGACGACCAAACTCCATTCCATACCAACGTTTCCATTTCGACAGTGTTGGCCCTGCGAAGGTCCTCTTGTGAATCTCTTTCGAAGGGATGGAGATTAGCTGGCCCATAATGCGCAATCTGTTAGGGATGAACCGCGCGCCGGGCTTGAGGAAGCGCGCTGCTGCGTCGATGGTCGTCTCCAGAATACCCTCCGAAAGAGGAGTGTTTCCCACGACCTCCGAAATCAGCACAGCCGCCGGCTCTGGCAATGAGAGGCCCGTCGACCACCCACGAAGAAGTTCGACTTGCTCGCTCACTCCATTAGAAGCGAACATGAACTCGGCAGCATCCGCAATCTTGCTCGCTTCGATGGCGTACACCTTACGAGCGCCTGCCTGTGCAGCGGCGAGGGCGAGCACGCCCGTGCCGGTGCCGATATCAACGACCACATCACCTTCGCGCACGGTTGCGTGAATCGCCTGAATATACGCTGACGTTCGACGGCGATCGTTGAGCATGTGCACGTGTGCTGCGGGATCCGCGAATCCAGAATCGATGGGGGGTCGATTTACCGCATCGTTATCCACACTCAACAAAATGCCGGCCTTGAAGAGCTGCACAACGGTGCTCATCAGGTCAACCCAGTCGCGGGCGCCTGTAGCCCGGGTTGAGAGATTGTCGACAACCTCTTTCACAGTTTGGGGTTTCGCGAATGCGTCGAGCAGCGCAAGTGTGTGAGGTCCGAAGTACAGGTTCTGGCCTTGTACATGGCACTCGATGCCACCGTCCGCCTTGAGACGAAGATCCAATTCGGGGGCGCGAAGAAGTACCGTGCACCCTCCGATGTCTGTATCTGAGTTCATCGTGAGTCAGTATCTCACGAGCAAAAGCGTCAAAGCCATACGGGCTTGGTACCCTGCGAACATAATTGGTCTACCTGCGCCGCACCAGTTACTGCTCTGCCGTTTGGGGCGGAGTATGATAACGACGAGTATTGTGGTCCAAACACAGCGAACTAGGTACTCACGGAGAAGGCATGTACTCGCTTGAAGCATATGGACACATGATCGCCGATAAGGTCAGGATGGATGCCTATGAGGAGGCATTGCGTCGAACCGTGAAACCAGGTTCTGTTGCCGTGGACATCGGTGCGGGAACAGGAATCATGAGCATGATGGCATGCCGATTGGGTGCGGAGCGCGTTTATGCGATTGAACCGAGTGAGTTCATTCATGTCGCGGCACATGTAGCGAAGGAGAACGGATATGAAGATCGTATCCAATTCATTCAAGGTACCTCTCAGTGGGTTGACCTTCCAGAACAAGCCGATGTAGTGGTCTCTGATCTGCGGGGTGTTCTACCCTGGCTTCCGGGTCACATCGAGGCGATCGTCGACGCGAGGAATCGACTACTGAAACCAGAGGGGCAGTTGATTCCCCTTCGCGATACAGTACGAGTTGCTATCGTCGAAGCTGAAGAACTCCATGACAGTGTGTGTGTTCCGTGGTCGGGTAAACCAAGAGGATTCGCTATGGAGACGGCGCGTAACGCCACGCTGAATACCTGGCGGAAGGCGCAGTTCTCAGCTGAACAAGTGATGAGCGAGAGCGCAGAATTGACGACCATCGACTACAGCTCGGTCGAAAAGAGCGCATTTGCGGCTGAGGTCGATCTTGCCGTGACGCGAGCGGGCACGGCCTACGGATTTGTTTGTTGGTTCGATGCCACCTTGGTGCCGGGAGTCGAGTTCTCCAATCAGCCAGGGGGAGACGAACTTGTGTATCAGTCTGCGTTTTTCCCGTTTGCCGAGCCGGTTTCAGTGGCGCGAGGTCATCATGCCCAGATTTCGCTCAAATTCCGGGAGGTTTCTGGGAAAGACATCTGGCTATGGAAAGTCAGTATCCGTGATGCGAACACAGGAGACTCTTTGGCTGAGTTCACACAATCGACCGTTTTCAACGCTCCGGCCTC
>JAAESQ010001550.1 GCA_024229275.1 bacterium
GGCACCCGTGCTGTCGATCGTCTTACCGACGACTACCCCATTTTGGCGGTTCCAGGACAACCTAACCTTCGTGTCAACGCCTCCGTCGACGAGGTGATTCGCTACTCCCCAACCAAACTCGATCTTATCGACCTTGAGGCGAATGCCTTCAAGACGGTCACAATCCGCGAGCTGCTGGCCGAGTGCGGCAGTTCATATCCAGGCTTTGCGCGGGTGTTTTCTCTGATCAAGGGAGAACGTCTTCAGAAAGCGACACCTATGCTCTTTCGGTCCGATCGTGACGAAGCGGTGGCAGACCTCGGGGGTCTGATCGGCTCCTCGAAATTTGTGCAGAGGATCGATACCATCCTCAAGGTTCTGAAGAAGGAACTCGGCACGCCGGTCGATATCGAGTTTGCTCACGACGGCGATGACTTCTACTTGCTGCAGTGCAGGCCGCAAAGCTATTCGGCTGAAGAGGCACCGGCGCCAATCCCGACAGATATCCCGCTTGACGAAACGATTCTGGCCGCAAATCGCTACATCTCGAACGGATGGATTCCAGATCTCTCTCACATTGTCTACATTGATCCGGAGGGATACCAGAATCTCGGCGAGAGAAAACAACTCCTCGCCGTCGGCAAGGCAGTAGGCAAGCTCAACAAGCTTCTTCCCAAAAGACAGTTCGCGCTTCTCGGACCCGGACGCTGGGGAAGCCGAGGTGATATCAAGCTTGGTGTCAGCGTGTCCTATTCCGATATCAACAACACGGCGATCTTGATCGAGATCGCCCGTAAGAAGGGAAACTACCTCCCTGATCTCTCTTTCGGTACACACTTTTTCCAGGACCTTGTTGAGTCGTCGATTCGCTATCTGCCGCTTTATCCCGATGACAACGGCTATCTCAACGACCGCTTCCTTCACCGTTCGCCGAATCTGCTCGCTAGCATTCTGCCCGAGTACGAGTGGCTGGAAGACGTCGTCAAAGTCATAGACATCCCGTCGTGCACACAGGGGCGTCAACTCCGCCTCTTGCTCAATTCGGACCTCGACCAAGCTGTCGGTATCCTTGTGGATTCGGAAAGCGAACGGAGTGTGGCTCATACCACCGGCGAAGCACCGGTTCGGAGGCATCGTGACGACTTCTGGCAGTGGCGGCTCCGCATGGCCGAAAGAATTGCTCGGGAAGTCGATATTGAGAAATCTGGCGTCGTAGCTCTCTACCTGATTGGAAGCACGAAGAACGCATCCGCAGGCCCGGCGAGTGACATTGATCTCCTGGTCCACTTCCGTGGTGACGAAATGCAGGAGGCTCAAATTCGGACCTGGCTCGAAGGCTGGAGTCTTTGCCTGAGCGAGGCCAACTACATACGCACCGGATATGAAACCGACGGCCTTCTCGATGTCCACCTTATTAGTGACGAAGACATCGAGAAACGAACAAGCTATGCCGCAAAGATCGGAGCTGTAACCGACCCAGCAAGAGAACTCCAACTCGGCAGGCTCGAGGAGGATGAGGCGTAGCTCGGATGAGCTTCCTATCGGTGTTGTACTACTACGGGACAACACATGAGAAGAACCGCCAGCAGCGGCGTTAGGAAAGCGATCGGTATCAGAAGTTACTGTAATCAGTGGCGGTCACGGACAGGACCGGCAACAGATTGCAGTGGAAGAAATGGCTGAGGCCCTTTCAACTGGACCTGACCAGAAGGGTCACACCTAAACTGATCGATTCTGCCGGATGAGATGTGCCAAGTTCTTGATGTTTTGATGCTTGCGACAAGCGGAGGCGTACCCTTCGGTACGTCGAGCATTGGCGCAAGTGTTCAGGACGCAAGAGGTAGGAACCGACGCCCGGCCGAAGGCCGGTGGAGCCGTGAGGCTCCTCATCCGAAGGATACAGCGTGGGCTGGATGCAGATCGCCGGCGAGAATCGCTCAAATTAGGTCACAGTTAGATCAGCTCCCGAACAGCTGTTGCAGGATCATCTGGGTCAAACTTCACGATCGCGAGTTCACTCGCATGGTGAGCGGCATTGAACGCGTGAGTTTTGCCCATGACTTCGCACCACTCCCCTGTCCTTTGCGTGGACTCATGTACATGACCGTGCAAACTCACTGCTGGCTGACGCTCTTCGATGAAACGCCGGATAGCAACGCTGCCAACATGGACATCGAGAGGCACATGATCAATCATCTGGCCGTCCAACCCCGCTCGATCGAGAACCGTCTTGTAAGGAGGTGAATGGAACAGCCAAATTGATCCTTCCATTTCCTGCTCTGCCGACAGTTTCGTGAGGTCCTTAGCCATCGTCCGCTCCCTCTCCTGGGAAACATCGACCGCTACAGTTCGCATCCCCTCCTCAGGAGAGACACACCCTGGATCGACATAGCGACCCATGTCATAGCGCTCCCAGTCCTTGAGTTGAAAAGGAGTCGGAGGCACAAAGGCATAGCCAGAAACTGACCTTTCTTTCCACAGTGCCTCTCGATTGTGAACATACTCCCAGAGTTCCCCGTCCTCTCCCGCTTCGATAAAATCCGCTTCAAGCGATCGTCCGTCATCGTTGCCCAGGATTGCATATACTCGGGGATACGCATTCCCCAATAGACTACGTAGCCGATCAAAGCCATCCCGAACACAAGACAACAGAAAATTCTCTCGGTCACCGTGACCAAATCCGAATGCATAGCCGTGAGGAAATAGATCACCACCGAGAAAGACGGCGCCCGGGCGTTCTTCCGCAATCGCACTAAAAAGCTTGTCATAGCGATCGGAGTGACCGTGAAGATCTGAAACGAAGAATCCTATTCGATCCAACATAATTCGGACACCAAGGGTACACCAATGAAAGAACTTGCACAGCCGTCACAGAGGTGTTCAAATCCCGGCATGGATGCAGTGATCTTCGACATGGACGGCGTGATCGTCGACAGCGAACCCATCTATGACCTGGTGACAGCTCAGCACCTTCTTGAGCTTGGCGTTGAGGCGGAGCCGCTATTCTTCGACACCTTAAGGGGCCTCGACCTGATCGCGGTTTGGCAGCTTATCAAGGCTCAGTATGCGCTACAGCAACCCATTGAAGAGCTTGCCGAGGAGAGCCGTCTTCGTCTCGACAACCACTTTGAGAGTCTTCCCAACCTCAAAGCCACCGAAGGAACTCTCGAGTTGCTGCAACACCTGAAGGCCGAGTCGGTTCCGTTGGCTCTGGCCTCGTCGTCGAGGACCTCGAGGGTCGAAATCATCCTTCGACGTCTCGAGATCACGGACACGTTTTCGGCTACTCTTGGAGGTGATCAGGTTACACAGGGTAAGCCGTCGCCCGAGATCTTTCTCGAAGCTGCTGCACGCCTCTGTGTAAGACCTTCACGTTGCGTTGTGATCGAAGACAGCATTGCAGGACTCGCTGCTGCCCGTGCGGCTGACATGATTCACGTTGGTGTCATTACGGCTGCCGGCCCACCGCCCGAGAAACTTGAGGCCGATCTTCTCGTGTCGTCCCTATCTGAGCTGACGCCTCAGCGCCTCCGCTCACTTGTCGAAGTTACTGGGAATCGATCGTGATGAGAATTCGGCCTCCATCGAGTTGATAGCCCTCGAAACGCGCTCCCTGCACCAAATCGAGTACTACATACAACGCAGGCGGACTCAGTTCAGGGTGGTAACCCATGCGCACCATTTGAACCTCTTGAGATTCGATAGCCATTTCGTAATTCGGAAATGTCTCTACTCGTCTTAGACGAAGCAGGACGCGCGGTGGTGAACTCATCGGCGAGGCAAAAATTCGCTCTTCAACGAATCGGCCATTCCCTCGGATTTCTATGACCGTTGATCCTTCCGCCTGTACCCAATTGACCTCTTCGACTCCTGTGGCAATTTGGTCGAGATTGGTTATGGCGACTTCTGTCCGACTCACAGGAACTCCTATTGGCGCTCGTGTAGGCTCCTGCGTGACGGGCTCTTGTATCGACTCGACGACTTGTGGACTGCCACCACTCGACTCGGCCTCATTCTGAAAATCGACACTTGGTTCAGATCCCGCATCCATCTCAGCAGGATCACCCTCAGGAAGCTGAGTCACTTCAGAGGATTCTTCCTCGGCACCAAGGAAACCACCGACGAAATCCGTCACGTATTCGCGGAGCGGTTCGACGAACCACACGGCAGCCGAGGCACTCCCCAGCAAAACGATGATCAGCAGCAAGACACGGAGTCCCCCACCTTTCTTGGGCTCTCCGCCTTCGCCGCGACGAGCTGAGGTCGCTGCCGACGATCCGATAGATGGCTGTTGAAATGAATCGACATCATCGCCGAAATCGGTTCCCGCAATAGGATGATCACCAATACCATCACTGACAGGTATTACAGGATCAGGAGTCACAACAGGCGTGTGATCTGCGTCGGGAACGCTCGTCTTCCATTCCAATGTGTAGCCCTGACCGTTGTCAGGTGGTTCTTCATTCACAGGGGAAGACTCTGGCTCACTGAGCGTATCGGGCAGCACTGTCGTTTGCGGGTCCTCCAGCATGACCACCGGAACTTCACTTGTCGCCGGCTCAACCTCGACTGCTGGCATTTCACTCGGTTCAGATGGTTGTTCCTCCAGCGAGGCTTGAAGCGGCCCTGTTGGTTGGGCAGACTGCTCAGCCTGTGCAAACCCGGAATCAGCCGGCTCTGGGGCTGAGGTCTCTATTGCTGGCTCTTCAGCAGCGACCGAAGTAGCGAAGACTCCCTCGTCTGGAGTAGAAAGCGGCTGTACGACGGGTGCATCATCGATCCACTTGATTCCACCTGTCTGTGCGTTTGGATCGACGCCATCGTCGGGCGCGGGCTCTGGCTGTGTCGGCTCTTCCAGTTCTTCACCTACCGGGCCAGCTGGTTCGACCTCTGGAACTCCTAGACTCACGTCTCCAGGAGGAGCGAGCACTGTTTCCAACCCTTCATCCTTCGCGTCATTCATCGACGACCCGAATTCGGATGTGCCAGGTAATGAATCGAATTCAAGTTTGTCTTGAACTTCTCCAATGCTGGGGATGGGCTCATCAAGGGTTGTGTTTGCATTGAAATCAAGCGCGCCACTCGGTTCTGGAGGAGAGACCGGCACTTGATCCTCAAGCGATGGGCGGGATTCCCCGTCCTCAGGGACTGGTTCGTCCGTCATATCGAAGGTCAGTTCTTCAGCACCCGCAGTTTTGTTTCCTACGACCTTGGCTGTTTGAGCTGCCTCTGCATCGAGATCGTCCATGGGCGGCTCAGGCTCTTCAATGAGTTCTGGCTCATCGACTGATGGGGGTTCGGGTCTCAGTTCGGGTGTTCCGATTTCCTCAGTTTCCTCTGAAAACTCGGGTTCCTCGAGAACTTCTGGTTCCTCGACCAAGGGTTGACTATCACTTGAAACCGATGGAGTCACACCAGGATCAGTGTCCGAAGAACCCCGAACTTTGAGCGACATCTTCATTGGTGGTGCCGACCGTTTTTTAGGTTTCACATTGGCAGCAGGCTGCTCTGCAGGTTTTTCATCAGAAATCTTCGGCTCAAGTTCGAACTCGGTGCCACCTTTGAGCACATAGGATTGCACGAGCTTTTCTATGACCTCTTTGCTGCGAGGCGCAAGCGAAGCGAAACGGACCGCCATGCCTGCGGGCATATCCGGTCCCTCGTCAGTCTCACGCGTCCAGAACACGACTCCCGTACCCTGAACAATGATCACGTTGTCCGGCAACTCCACTTTGATCCTGACGACAGTACTCGCGGACAATGGTGAATCTGTGACACAGAAAATACCGTCGCTGGCAAGAAACGGCCCAAGTTCATCCTCTGCCTGGTGGAAGCTGTCATATTGCAGCGTGAAATCCACCACACCGTCAACGCCAGCCGAAAGATTGCCGGTTCTTCTGGATCCTTCGTGGTCTGTCATACGGCTCCCGATGGGCGTTCGCACTCGGTCTCGAACACCCAAGCGATGATTCCCTTTGAGGATAAACCAATTTCCTGCATTTTCCACAGTATCGACCGCCAGCTTGCACACCCGAGTGGATCCCGCATAATGCTTGGGGCAGGTCGTTGATAGGGCCTTATCATCGAGGGAGGATGTTAATGCGATCAGTAACTAGGGGCTTGTTGGGCGTATTCGTGCTGCTGACAGCCTCCATAGGTTCAGCTGCAGATCTATTCTCGACACACTTCACCGATGAGACACTCCGTATCGACTACTTCCACAGCGGCGATGCGCAAAGCGAAACCGCGACTCTCGACCGTCTTCTTCGCCAAGGCCAATGGGCAGGGAGCCGTTCTCACCTCATCGATGAATCACGTCTTGGGAGTTATGCGGTCGAAGTTCGCGAGAAGTCAACCGATCTGCTGATCTTCTCACGTGGGTTCGACAGCTATTTTGCTGAATACCAGACGACCGGTGCAGCTACCTCAGGGACGGCTCGTACCTACCACGAATCCGTGCTCGTACCGTTTCCGCAACATCCTGTCTCTATCGCCCTCGTCAAGAGACCACGCACCGGCTCTACCCGAGAGATCTCGCGATTCGATGTTGATCCGCACTCACCGTTAATTGCCCTAGAGCCACCTCGGCAGGGTGCCACCATAGTCGAGGAACTGGTAAACGGGGACGTCCACTCCAAGGTCGACATTGCATTTATCGGAGAAGGCTACACAGAAGCAGACACGAAACTCTTCAAGCAAGACTTGAAGCGGTTGAGTTCGGCCCTCTTGGCACAAGAACCGTTCTCAGCACAACGAAGGTCCTTCAACATTCGTGGAGTCCTCGCACCATCTAACCATGCAGGATGTGATGAACCAACACGAGGTATCTATCGCGACACAGCTCTCGCAGCAAGCTTCAACTCACTTGGTTCCTCCCGATACCTCTTGACCGAAGACAATCGCGCGCTTCGCGACATCGCGGCCAACGTGCCGTACGACGCGCTCATCATCATGGTCAACCACCAGCGCTACGGCGGAGGTGGTATCTACAACTTCTATTGCGTCTTCACTGCCCATAATCACTGGAGCTCCTATCTGCTGGTTCACGAGTTTGGCCACTCCTTCACAGGCCTTGCGGACGAGTACTACACCTCTTCGGTCGCCTACAACGACTTCTACCCGCGTGGTGTAGAACCTGCAGAGCCCAACATCACAGCACTGCTCGAACCCGGCAATCTGAAATGGAAGGACCTTGTTTCGGATGGGACTTCACTGCCCACACCCTGGGAGAAAGCTTCGTTTGACGAGTTGGAGAACAGTTACCAGACA
>JAAESQ010001551.1 GCA_024229275.1 bacterium
CTCGACCTGATCGAGTGCTTCGCTCGGGACGACCGATACATTTGCGGAATGATGTCGCGCTCCCTCTCCCACGAACGCTGCGTAGAGTCCTCGAATTTCGTCGGGTCCCGTGTAGAGGAGATTGCCTCCCGTGCCGGGGGGGAAGTTCTGTAGCTCGAGCCGGGCGTCGTCGGCAAAGAGGCCGAGCAGATCCTCCAAGTGACCTCCGTCCAGGTAGTAGAGGTAGGCATTGAAGCGATCTCTGCATGCCTCTACGGCCTCGATTCGCTCCACTCGCATGCGAAGGTCTGCAATTTCGTCGATCGCAAAATCAGTCATCTGAACGTCCTCCTTTTCTCATTCCAATCCCCATGCGGACCGCGTCGTAGTCACTCATGTCCTCGATCCCAGATGTCGAGGTCTCTCTTCTGCCACCATTCTGCTCGATGGGAAGGGCCCTCATCGCTTCCTTTCAGTCTCGAGTTGGCGCAGGTGCTCGAGCGTCTCGTTGCACCAGGCCAGCTCGGCCTCGCGGATGGCCCTACCATGGCGCAGGGTCATCAGCCAATAGGGCTGATCACGGTGCTTGCGGGGAGGCTCGAGGAGGGCCGACTCGATCTCGCTCAGATACGACAGATCGCGCTCACACTGCTGGCTGTGGTCGCGAATGAGCTTCTGGCATGCCTCGGAATCGACGCGATCGCCAAAGCTCAGCTTGAGCAGTAGCTCCGACCGCTGGGGCTGAGGCTCTGGGGGCACCACCAGCCACTCGCGCAGTTCCTTCCTTCCGGAACTCGTAATCGCATAGAGGTTGCGCATGGGCTTGCCCTTGCGCCTCTCCTCGGTGCAGGTTGCGAGCCCTTCATCCACGAGCTGTCGCAAGGTCGGATAGATCTGCCCGTAGCTCTCGCTCCAGTAGTGCCCGAGGTTGCCCTCGACGTGCTTCTTCATCGCGTAGCCCGTCTTCAAGCCCATGCTCAACATGCCGAGCACGGCATACCTCGAACCCAGGCGACGCTTCTTGGGGGGTGACACGGAGGGCTCTCCATTTGCGCCCGGCGCCATGGGTGGATGAGTCTGGCGCAGGTGCTATCAGTTAGATATATATCAGTTAGAGAGTCCGACCGTCAATACCCCGTGGTGGGAGAGGGTTGGGGTTGGAGGAGGGGGCAATGGACGAGTTCGAGGGAAGAGTGGCCGTGGTGACCGGCGCGGCCAGCGGCATCGGCTTGGCCACCGCAACCCGGTTCGCGCAAGAGGGAATGCGTGTGGTGTTGGCGGATATCGAGCGCGACTCACTCGAAGCGGCGGTTTCGAAGCTGCAGGGACAGGGCCATGAGGTACTGGGTGTGCCCACGGATGTGAGTCAGTGGGACGCGATCCAGCACCTGGCCGACCAGACCCTCAGGGCATTCGGACAGGTCAATGTCGTGCACAACAACGCGGGTGTCGTTCGCGCGGGCCGCATGGAAGAGCTGAGTCTCGCGGACTGGGAGTGGGTGCTCGGCGTCGACCTCTGGAGCGTGATCTACGGGGTGAAGACCTTTCTCCCCCTGATTCGCGAGGCCGGGGAAGGCCATATCGTCAATACCGCTTCGAGTTCAGGACTGCAGTCAGCGCCCGATATCGGCCCCTATAATGTGGCCAAGTTCGGTGTCGTTGCGCTCAGCGAGACACTCCAGTTCGAGCTGATCGCGGAAGACAGCCCGATCGGTGCCTCGGTGCTGTGTCCTGGCGCCGTCGCGACGCGCATCACCGAGAGCGAGCGAAACCGCCCCGATGCGGCGGCCGACACAGAGACCAATCAACGGTTTCGCTCGTTTGCCTCCAAGCTCGTGGGGGAAGGGCTCTCTCCGGAGAGCGTTGCAGAACAAGTTGTCCACGCGGTTCGAGCCCGGGAGTTCTGGATCCTCACCCACGCGGACTGGATCGACGTACTGCGAAAGCGCGTCGAGGGAATGGAGGACGGGCGCAAGCTCGTCATGGGCTTCGGAGGCTGATTCAATGAACGGATAGGTTGCAATGATTACGGGCGTGGTGTGCCATAACTCAGCCCACCATCACGCGGCCCTCCGGTGATAGTATTTGAGGATACCACCGAGCCTCTCCCGGCACTCAACTGGAGCATCCAGATTGGGTCTGCCGGTCAGCTTCTCGATCAACTCGTTGTCGAGCCCCTGGTGATTGCGCTCCAAGTGGTAGTGCTCCGTGTACTCCTTCACGGCCTTGCGAAGGTGACGCTCGCCCAGTGGGATGATCTTCGCCAGACAGATCTTCGCCAGACACTCTGATTTGACGGAAAGAACAAACCGTTC
>JAAESQ010001552.1 GCA_024229275.1 bacterium
AAGGCATCTTCGTCTGCGGCTCGGCGGTTGGACCGCAGGTAATTCCGGACTGCGTTGCCCAAGCGTCTGCTGCTGCGTCTCGGGCACAGTTCTTTCTCACAGGTCATCGCATTGAAATGGAGGAACGGTCCGTTGAACCACTCGACCTTGCAGGACCCACACGGGTCGGAGTCATTGTGTGCAAATGTGGCATCAACATCGCGGGACTGCTCGACGTTGAGGAGCTGGCAGAGTACGCAGCCTCCCTGCCCAGCGTTGTCGGCACCAAGACCGACCTCTTCCTGTGCTCCTCCACCGGACAGGACGAGTTGATCGAGATGGTGCACGAGCATCGACTCAACAGAGTGGTTGTGGCCGCATGTACTCCACGAACACACGAGTCGGTCTTTCGAGAGGCACTCGCCAGCATCGGCTTCAATCCTTACCTGCTGGAAATGGTGAACATCAGAGATCAGTGTTCGTGGGTTCACGCGAATGAGCAGGAAGCAGCCAGAAAGAAGGCACGGACCCTGATTCGCATGGGCGTCGCGAGAGCCCATCATCTTCAACCCTTGACCGAGGGAAGTGCGCCGATGACGCGCGCCGCCCTGGTAATCGGTGGCGGCATCGCCGGCATTCAGGCGGCGACCGACCTCGCTGAATGTGGCCTCAAGGTAACTCTCGTGGAACAGACAGAGCGATTGGGCGGTCGCTTAGCCTCTCCGAACCTGAAGTACTTGTATCCCAATCAGAGACCAGCTCATGAGGTGTTGCAGGCGAAGATTGACCGTCTCAACAGCAGTGGCGCAAACGTGATGCTCAATGCCGAGGTGGACTCGATCAGCGGCTTCGTCGGGAACTTCGAGGTGAATCTCAAGGGAGAATCTGAGCAGATCCTACCGGTCGGCGCGATCATTCTCGCGACCGGTGCAGATCTCTACGATCCGCGAGGTGAGTACGGCTTCGGCAAACTCGCAAACGTGATTACCAGCGAGGAACTCGAGCGTGTATTCTGCGAAGACGAGTTGGCCCTGAGCTTCGGATGGCCGGCGAGCGCCTCATTTGTCCTCTGCGTGGGCTCGCGGGATC
>JAAESQ010001553.1 GCA_024229275.1 bacterium
CCGGTGACAATGGACTACCGGACTGTGGGTCAAGCCCAGCTCTGTGTATCGGTACCCGAGGTCCGGTTCCGTACTCCATTCGTCTGACTGCGACGAACGCAAGTATCATGCGTCAAGCAGACACGTCGGGTGCCACACAAGTAACACTCAACTTTGACTATATTCGCAGGTTCCTTACGAGCGCTACAGAGTACGCAACTGCGGAAGTCTGTGAGGACTGGAACGGATTGATCTGTGCTACTGGGTGGATAGTGGTGGGCCTCTTTCAGGGTCCCGGTACTGATGCCGCTTATCAACCATTTAGCTTGGATCTAAATACCGTCCCTGGGCTCAATCCTATCTCGTCAACATTTGCACTGCGTTTCACATCAAACAACCTCGTACCACCCCGGCCACCTATTTCGGTCAACATAGACAACGTTCAGCTCGTGTTGACTGGAAGTGGCGGCGGTACCGTTACGAACCCATCAAACGATCCGCCATTCTTTGTCGAGGTGGCAGACGACTACGATTTGGCCCCGGGTGAACAGTTGACTCTGACGTATGACGTTCTGGTTGACGATCCGCTCGCTGTAAACCTCTTCGACGTGACAAACACGGCAGAGGTTCGCAGCACTAGCCTGCTGATTCCATCCATCGATTCAGTGACGGACGACGTGCCGATCACCGTTGTCGGAGATACAGTCTGGTACGACCTGGACGACGATGGGGTCGTGGATGTCGGTGAACCCGGGATACCGAACGTGCAGGTCAATCTACTCGACTCGGGTGGAGCAGTGGTTGCAACGACAACGACTGCGTCCAACGGAACCTACCGGTTTGATCTCAATGGATTGCCAGCAGGAGACTACGAAGTCGAGGCCGTCAATCCACCCGCAGGACTTGTTCCCTCGACGATTGCGACGAATCCCACCGGGCTGTTTACTGTGGCAGAAGGAGATACTTATCTCGACGCCGATATCGGCTTCAGGCCAGCGCCGGGAACCGCAATCATCGGCAACCAGGTGTGGAGTGATGCCAACTTCGATGGTTTCCGTGACCCAGGTGAAATCGGCATTGGCGGTGTCACCATCGAGCTTCGTCGCCAATCTGATGGCGCCTTGATAGCAACGGCGACGACAGCACCAGATGGTAGCTATTTATTCACTGGACTCGCTGCCGACGACTACTATGTCGATGTTCTGGATCATGATCCGGGGACGGGTGGAAGTGGACCTTTGAACGGCTACGCTCTGGTCATTGGTGGGCAGAGCAATGTCGATCCAACCCTACCGATCACTGTGGTTGCGGGTGATGTCTATCTCTATGCTGACTTTGGCTTTTACAATGCTCTCCTCCATACCGTAGGCGACACCGTGTGGTATGACGCTGACGGAGATGCATTTCGTGACGACCCGGTCAGCGAACCAGGAATCGAAGGAGTCAGCGTAGATCTTCTGGATTCCCTTGGCAACGTCATTGGTACGACTTTCACGGCTGCCGATGGCACCTTTACTTTTGACGGCGTGCCGGACGGCACCTACGAATACCGAATTCCTCACGGAACCGGCATCCTCACGGGCTACACTCCAACCACCCCAGACGCAATTGCCAGCGGACGAACGATTGTAGTTGCCGGCGCGGATGTGATTGATATCGACGACTTTGGCTACACGTTGTACGGGGCGATCGGGGATACCGTGTTCTCCGATGCCAACGCGAATCGTGTTCAGGATCCTGGTGAGGTCGGCATTGGAGGCGTAACGGTCGAACTCTTCCGCGATCAGAACGCCAACGGAATCCTCGACATTGGGGATGGCGCAGCCATTGAAACGACTACGACCGACTCCAGTGGTCGCTATCTCTTCACGCGACGCCCGGCTGCGGTTTACTTTGTCAGCGTCAATGATGGCCAAGCAGCATTGACTGGCTACATACCTACGACGATAGACGAAGAGGCGTGGCCAGGAACTCAGTTAGTTGCGGTCCTCCCTACCGGCACATCGAGCTTTCTCGAAGCGGACTTCGGCTACCAGGATCCGACCCTACTCGATATCTCGGGAACTGTCTGGCACGATGAACACGATCCGCCGGGTAGTATCGATCCGGGCGAAGTCGGGATCTCAACAGTTACCATCGAGCTCCTCGATCCCAATGGGGTAATGGTAGCCAGTACGACGACCGACGCTTCCGGCAACTATCTGTTTCCGAACGTCGCAAATCTGCCTGTTGGACAACAGTACACAGTGCAGGTCACGGACATATTCGGAGTCCTCATCGGCATGGTTTCGACCACCGGTGGAGACAATCAACCGGCTGACCCGGGCGACACAAATATTAACTTTGGATACCGGCGTCCAGGAAAGGTGACGCTGGCGAGTATCAGCGAGTTCCGTGTCATCAGCGATGGCACTACGTCGGTGGTCGAGTGGATCACGCGGACTGAACTCGGGACGATGGGCTTTCTCCTCGAACGTTACGATTCGACAAGCAATGAGTGGCGACGGGTCAACAACAAACTCGTGCCTGCTCTGATTGCCTCGCCGCAGGGGGGCGTCTATCGTCATCCGGATGGCGAGGTCACTCTTGGTGCGACGCATACCTATCGCCTCGTGGAAGAAGAAATCTGGGGATCGACAAGGGTTCATGGGCCCTTTGAGGTTGAAGTAGCACCGAGTGCGGGCGAAACGTTGAGCAACCTGTTTGAAGCGCAAGCGCACCAACCTGAGCCACACCGGTATGTCATGCGCTACGCGATGGATTCTCCGCCGGGCACTCGTGCCAAGATCATCGTTCGTGAAGCCGGCCTGACTCATCTGGATGCCGCTACCATCGCCGATGCACTGGAAGACGTAGACGAAGCGGGAGTAGTCGAGTGGATCGCGCAGGGACAGCTGAGGCTGAGCCATCGTGAGCAGGAAGTGGCTTGGAAAGCTGACGCGGACGGGCGAGGAGTGAGCTTCATCGCAGAGGCTATCGATAGCCTATACACCTTGGACAATGTCTATTGGGCCGAGCCTGGCCAGGGCACGGTCATGGAGGAAGTGCTCAACAGCCTGGTTTTCACCGATGACTTTGAAAACGGCAGTGTCAACGCCTGGTCGAGTGGAAAAGGGGAATCAGCTGGGAGTGGCCGGAAAGTCGCCGCAGGTGATTCACTCAGTTTCTCCGACTGCATCAAATACGAAGAAGACGCGTTTCCCGCCACCTTGGTATCGACCGATCCAGAGTCTGACTACTGGTATTGGAAAGGTATGATCGGCGGTCATCCTACCCTCGGCACGGTGAGCGTTTCGATAGAAGTGCCGGCACCGGTAGCCGGAGATAGCAACGGTCAATTAGTAGTGCGAATGTATGGAATCAACGACACTGCCGAAGTCAACGATCATCGCGTGGCAGTCTGGATCAACGGCGAGTATGCCGGCAAAGGAGTCGGACAAGGTACTGGGGCATTCCCTGTCAACGTAGATATCCCCTCGCCGCTCAACGACGGTACCAACGAAATACAGCTTGTTGCCCATCTCGATCACGCAGGTCCGAGCTACCTCTACATGGATAGCCTCGAGTTGGCCTACCGTAGGGGCCATCGGGCTGCTGACGACGTGCTGGAGATCGGCATCGAAGAAAGCGGCCTCGTCACCGTGGACGGCTTTACATCGGACGAGATCACGGTCATTAACACCAGTGATCCCGAAG
>JAAESQ010001554.1 GCA_024229275.1 bacterium
CAAGGGGAAGGGGAAAGGAAAGGGACCCCATACCCCTACCTCCGGCACCAACGCGGCAGGCAAGAAAACAGGCAAGTGTCTTGACTGCGGGAAGTACGGGCACTGGAAGGGTGACCCGGAGTGCGACCACGTCAAGAGTGGCAAGACACAGCCCTTCAAGCCTCGCAACCAAGCAAACGTGGTGCACGAGCCTGAACACTTTCGTCTGGACTCCGATTCCGAAGAAGACGAGGATCTCCGTGAAGCAATTTTGAACTCCCTGAGGGATGTTTCTGACTCCGGAGTGGACACCTCGATGGAACAGACGTGTGTGATTTCCTCACTCACCGCCGCGAGCTCCAACGAAAAAGGCGTCTCACAGGAGGAACTCCTCTCCAAGGCTGCGGAGGCTACGGAGAAGACTTCTTCCTCGGGATCCCTGACTCCGAGGAGAAGGTGGGAAAGGAGAAAGAGGTCGGAGGTAAATGCTACCTCATCTCCTCCATCCACGACTTCGCCAACAACAGCATCAAAGAAAGAAGAAAGCGAAGTCAAGTGGAAGCCCTTCAGGGGCCAGCTCCCATACGATGAAGACGAAGCGATCAAAGGACTTCGCCGTCAGGAGATGAATGAGATCCGTAGGGACATGGGTCTCAAAAGCCTCATGACGTACCAGAACAAGCAGATGTACCCCAACAAGCAGATCAAAAAGGAAGAGAACAATGAGGAGAAGGTCGAGCAGAAGAACAATGAGGAGACAAAGATCGAGTGCATCACCAAGGAGGAGATCAAAGAGGAGTCGGAGAAAGATGACGACGACTTTCAGGACGCGATGGAACATCTGCCGGATCCTGATGAATCTCCAAAGACTCCTGATGACAAGAACTCGATCAAGGAGGAGGACAACGATGTGACCAAGGTCATCGAGGACATGGTCGACAAAGCCATCAAGGAGAAGATGGCGGAGCATCCTCCTGACCAGGTCTTCTACAAGGCGACCTACTGGCTGCCGGCAAATCCGAGGACCAAGTTGAGGATTCGTGGCGATCTCGATCCACCTCTTCTCGACAGCGACGAGGAGGATGAAGGTTGGAGGAACTTGAACCTTTGGCAGAACGTCGTCCCATGGACGCCAAGGGTCATGCTCACCGACCCCGACTATCCGACGCCACCGCCTCCTCCTCCATATCAAGAAGAAGAATGGACCGGCCCGCGGAGCAATCCGCCACCTCCTCCACCCGGACAGCCCGCTCCACGAATGGTCCTACGCAGACGCTGGGTGGAGCAGAGGAAGTGGGATGCCTGGGAGGAGAAGTACACCACCATCTGGCGAGAAGTCAGCGACCTCATCCCAGAGGCCGACATCCCGGAGGAGGAGTACGAGAACCTCAAGAAGATCAAGCAGGAGCCGATGGTGAAGCAGCCGTCAGCTGCGCCGTCATCGCCAGTGACTTCTACGACGTCGACCTCTCCGAAGACCCCGCCAAGGCCTTACAAGGCGCCGCCTCCAGGAGCCTTCGACGCGCCCAAGAACGTCGCGGCTCCCTTCAAGCCGCCTCCGCCGAGGTGGATGCTGCAGCCGCCTGCCAAGGCGCCTGCCAAAGCGGCTACGACGACTGTGCCGTTCGTCCCACGTGATATCCCGTGGCAGCCGCCGAAACCAGCCGCGCCGCCAACAAAGGCGCCGCCAGCGACTGCATCGTTCACTCCGAGGACGGTGCCATGGCAGCCCCCTCCTCCAGCGGGCACCATGACAGTCAGCTGGCGTCCTCCACCTTCTCCGCAGCCCTCCTCGAAGAACCCGGCGACCATGAAGGAGGAGCCCAGGACGAGGGGCAAAGAACTGCGGTTCAACCCATATCCATTCCCTGCAAGACTTCAAGAGCAGGTGGACCGCAGAATTGCCTTCGTCAAGAAGCAGAAGGAGGAGGAAGAGGCAAAGAAGAATGACATCCAGCAAGATGTCGTGATCGGGACTCCAGCAGAGGACGAGGAGCAAGTCAAAGATGACAAGACGCTCAGGATCCCGGACACCGTGATGAAGGAGGAAGAAGAGGACGAAGATGATGAAAATCCCTGGAGCCAATTGGCCCCGTGGGCGGGCTACCAGGAGAAAGATGAAGTACAGGAAGATGAACTACTCCTCCCGCCTTCAATCGACCCGGCAACAGACGACAACGAGAACATCAACGAGCCGGTCGAGAACAACGATGATAATCCAGGAGAAGATCATCAAGGTGCCCCAGATGAGAATCATCAAGAAGATCACGAGCATCAAGATCATCAACAAGACGCTCCCGATGACCAACATGATGACAAGAAGGATGATGATCATGGAGACGAGGATCCTGAAGAGGACCCAGATGATCATCCATCTGAGCCGGTGCAGGATTCAGACGAGGAGGACCACGGTGAGAACCGCATCATTGCCACGGCAAAGGAAACCCGTCTGAACTCCTCGAGGAGTAAGCACCTGATCCCCATGAACTATGAGGCGCTCGCGGCCGAGAAGCAGGAGATGCGCCGCAAGGTGGACGAATTGGGGACCCGGAAGCTCAGCTTCGGCAAATACCGAGGGTATGAGCTCCGGTGGGTCGTGGAATACGCTCCGGGATACATCGATTGGTGTACCAACCTGCCGGAGCCTTCCAACTGGATGCAACACTTTCTACGGGATGTAGGCGTCTTCACCGAGATGGTCGATCAGTTGGAGAAGGCCAAGACGCTGGACTGGGAGTTGTACGCGGTCAACTCCTCAGCCCATCCCGTAGAGTGGACATCCTGGACCCATACGGACAAGATCCGCG
>JAAESQ010001555.1 GCA_024229275.1 bacterium
GGTCTATGCGGCCAGGGAAGGGCCTCCCGAGGTGCCTTTGAGACAACAGCATGCCGATCTCCTGCACGCATTCTTCTTGGCCTGCTGCGATCAACACCGCGATGCCAAGCACGAGAAAACCCGCGCGTTGGCGCGCGAACTCCTCAATGATTGGGATACCTTTTGGGTCGTGCTCGATTACCCTTGGCTGCCGCTGACGAATAACGAGGCTTATGCCGCGCGCGGCATAAGCCTCGTTATGCCGCGTCCCGGATTATGCCGCGTGGGCAAGCGGCTCGCGTTTCCAGGATAGGTTTCCGTCATTTTGGAGCTTGCGGACGCGGCATAATCAAGTTGATCTCTCCATTCGGGCGATAACGCCAGAAAAGGAGAGTCGATATGTCATCAATCCCCCCTGTCCCATCAGAAGATCGTCAGACTTCAGGCCTTCTCGGTCTCCACGTTGCATCTTTTGTCAATGGCCTTCGCGCGGCGGGATATGCCGAGAGTTCCGTAGTGAAAAGGCAAAGCGTTGCCAAGGCATTTGTCCGCTGGACGAGGGATGAACAGGTAGCGATCACAGATTGGGACGAGTCCCATGTGGCCACGTTTCTCAAGCGAATGCCCGAGCGGACGAAGGACCGAATAGCGCTGGAAGGGACCGCCCTGCGGCTGTTTCTACGACACCTTCGCGATGAAGGTGAAGTGCCGCCTCCAAACCGGGACGATTCCTCGCCCGTTGCCGCGATCAAAGCGCATTACGTGGATTTCCTGCGCCACGAACGGGGGCTGACGGCGCGGTCGATCTACGTCTACTCGCCCTTCATCCAAGAGTTTCTCACCGAATGGGTGGAGCGGACCGGCTCCGGCTCTCCGGAGGCATGGGATGCACAGTTTGTGGACGACTTCCTGCTCCAGCATACCCGTGATCGGTCGAGCGAGTATACGCGGCTGCTCGCCACCACCCTTCGATCGTTCCTTCGCTTCCTCTATCTGCGTGGAGAAACGGCAACTGACCTATCCCCGGCCGTGCCTATGGTCCGCAGGTGGCGCGAGACCGCAGTACCTGCCTTTCTCTCGCCGGAGGAAGTGGAACGTACGCTCTCGGCCACCGACCCGTCGACTGCCTGTGGACGCCGAGACCAC
>JAAESQ010001556.1 GCA_024229275.1 bacterium
ATGCCATGCTCGGTATGCGTTGCATCAAACTAAGCGACGCATGGGATGAATTTACGCGTTTTCGGGTCAAACGCGAATGCGAGCGTCTGTATCCAGGCTATGCAGCGAATGACGAATTCGCTGAAAAAGTGGCTTAGCAGAGCGCGGGCGGCGGGTTACACTCCAACGCACCAACGCTTCCACCCCCACCACGCGCTCGTCGGTAGCGCTCACTTGCGGTTGGTAGACCAGTGACAGTTCTCCTTTCTGCAGGATGCGCCACAGGCTAGTCTCGAGCGTGATCCACTCATTCAACGAAGTGGTAAGTTCTGGTGTGTAGTGACAAATCGTGTTGCGGCCGCATTCTTTGGCGCGGTACATGGCGGCATCGGCATGCTTCAGCATGGTGTCCACGTTGTTTCCGTCGCGCGGGAACAGGCTAATGCCAATACTGGGAGTGACGAAATAATCGCTTCCACGGAGGTTGAAAAGTTGTGCGAACCGTTGCAGGATGTTCTTCGCTATCCGGCTCGCTTCCCGTGCATCGGGTAAGTCTTCGAGGATAATCGTGAATTCGTCACCGCCAAGGCGTGCCACAGTGTCTTCGGCCCTAACGCACCCCAATAGATCG
>JAAESQ010001557.1 GCA_024229275.1 bacterium
CGCGAGTAGTTATCGATGATCGCGTGTAGATACGCTTTCGTGCCGTCGCGAAGCCTGATGATCGTCACGTCGAGATGAAGAAGTTCTCCCGGAGCCGCCGCTCGGATCCCAATCTTGGGCTTGGCCGGGTAAACGCGATTGCGAGGTCGTCTCCATCCAGACATTCTGACCAAGCGGTACCACGTCGATGGCGACGCGAAGATCTTCCCGATGCGCTGTGCGGGAAGCGCCAGCCCACGCAACGACATGTGCCTGTGGTCGTCACTCTCGACCATCTCCTGCATGGCTTCCAGTTCGCTGGGTGTCAGGCGCGTGGGGACGACCCGGGGACAGCTCGACTGATCATCCAGTTCGCACCCGGCCTCGGCACGACACCAGCTGTGGTAGCGGGAGGACGACAGCCGTGCGATTCGGAGCGCCGCGTGGAGCGGCAGAACCTTCCCCGCACGCTCGATCGCTCGCAACAGGACCTTCTTGGACTCGCCTTCAGGGAGCCTCTCATAGTCGAGTCGGACCTTGGAGACGCGAAACATGGCGATCAGAAGACCGACAATCGCGTCGAGCAGGGCCGTCCGTTGTTGGTACTGGCGAATCTCCGCAAGCAGGTCAGATGGGATGAGAAGGCCAGCCTCCCGAACGGAGTATCGTGAGATCTCCAAACCATCAACGGGCTCACTAGGCATGGCCCAATCAGGAGACTGGCATGAGCAAGAGTACCACGGCGGATGACGGAACTACCATCGGACTGGACCTCGGCGACAAGTACACGGAGGCTTGCGTTCTCGATGACTCCGGAGAGGTGGAAGAGCGCTTCCGGGTGCGCACGACGAGCCCAGGACTCTCGAAGCGGTTCAGCGGCATTGCGCCGTGCCTGGTTGTCCTGGAGGTCGGCACGCATTCTCCATGGGTCAGCCGACTTCTCTCGGGTCTGGGTCACCAGGTGATCGTGGCGAACCCGCGCCGGGTCCGCCTGATTTCGTCGAACGATTCCAAGAACGATCGGGTGGACGCCGAACTCTTGGCTCGTCTGGGACGCGCGGACCCCAAGCTGCTGTCGCCAATCACCCATCGTGGCGCGGATGTTCAGAAGGATCTCGTCTTGCTGCGGAATCGGGACGGTTTCGTTCGGGCACGCACTCAGTTGATCAACCAAGCGCGTGGGTTCGCCAAGTCGCTTGGCGATCGGCTTCCTTCGAGTTCCTCCAAGGCCTTCCCGAAGCGAGTGCGCGAGGCCAAGAAGGAGGAGATTTTTCCAGGACTCGAGACGCTGCTACAGCTCATCGACATTCTGAACGCGGCGATCGCTGACATGGATCGAGAGATCGAACGGCTGTCTCGCGAACGATATCCAGTAACGACGCTCCTGCGACAAATCAAGGGTGTCGGGCCGCTTACCGCCCTGTGCTTCTTGCTCACCCTGGAAGACCCCCATCGTTTCAAGAACAGCCGGTCTGTGGGTGCGTACGTGGGGCTACGCCCGAAACAGCGCGACTCAGGAAAGCAGCAGCCTCAGCTCCGCATCACCAAAGCAGGCGACGAAATGTTGCGGCGCTATCTCGTCAACGCCAGCCAATACATCCTGGGTCCATTCGGTCCCGATACCGACCTGCGGCGGATCGGTCTGAAACTGGCCGAACGTGGCGGAAAAGCGGCGAAGAAGCGTGCGATCGTTGCCGTAGCACGACGTCTGGCGGTCTTGCTTCATCGGCTGTGGATCACGGGTGAAGAATACCAACCGCTGGGGTATGGCACTGCAGATGTCGAGGCGGCATAGCGGATGGTCTCCTGCGCACAATCCATGCACGACGTGAGGGCAGGAGGGACTTGACCTGGGTTCAACATACTAGAATCGAGAACACCGCGTCTGGGTGACTGCGTGATCGTGCTTGACCCTCCACTGGAGAGGTCGCTAGTCAGATTGCAGCACCCGGCGCCTACGGACCCCAGCATGCACCGGCTTCGATGAAAGCCACCAAGAGTGCGAATGGAAGCATGGTCGAATCTCGGTTCCGAAAACCCAGAGCGTGTCGCTAAGGCGACAAAGGAGAAAATGAAGAACGGGTCTTTGCACTCACCCCCCTCAACCCTCGAGCACCGACCTCCGTGCCAGAATCGTCCGACCTTGCTACCCGCAAGGCACCGGAATTGGCTTTGGAAAGGGAACCGGGGGCGGGGGCATAACGATGCTCGAATGATGGGGCGTGGCTAGCTGGGCTTGGCGAGACGCTGCTGGCCGTGACTCTTTGGGCTTGCGGAGTCGGAGAGGGCGTAATCTGCCGGATAGGGCGGGGCTGACGGAAGTCGTGTAGTGGAAGAGCGTGCGAGCTGCCGCTCGACATCTCGCTGGTTCGCCACGATTTGGCTTGTGGGATTGCGACCGGGTCGATCAGGACGAGCTTCTTCCAGTCGTGGCGGAGAGGGCGCGCCAGAATCTGCTCGCGCATTCTGCTGGAGGACCGCCACGGCAACCGGTCGAGGATCCGGACCCGCCAGATGCCGAAGCCAAGCGTGCCATCGCGGCGGGCTCCGTCGAGGTCTGGAGAAACACTGATCTTCAGCAAGGCGTGCGGTCTGAGGACCTTCAGGAGGAAAAAAGAACGCATCGAGCTTGACACGAGAGGCCTTCTCATGGAAGCACGATCGCGGACAAGGAGATCGCAGGTGACCACATCGGGCGCACCGCGGTGAATCCAGCTTCGAATGGTTGAAGGCGGGATC
>JAAESQ010001558.1 GCA_024229275.1 bacterium
CATCCCGCCGCACTTCGTTTCCTTCGTTTGGCGGTACCTCGGATGCACTCGCTCGCTTCGCTCCCTGGCGGACGAGTGCGCCGCCAAGGCCTGGAGTTGGTCACCCGGTATCTCCAGCCGGGATTCGCCGAGGAGCGAACAGGGTTCTCCCAAGTTCCTGGGGAACCACGATTGTCCGTTTGCACATGTTCCAATCCGACGCCGGCGGGACTGCTTGCACCAGACCATACGATGCAGTAGCGTGGCCCCTGGTCATCGAAAGGCAAAGGCTCCCACGACTGGGTCTTTCGACGCTCAATAGCATGGCTTCCGGACTCGCTGTCTACGCTTCGCAGTGCGGATTACTCCAACACCACGCAAGACTCGTTTCCAGTTGCTGGTCAGGCTCTACTGGACGGGCTTTTCACCCGCAAGGTTCCGTTGAAAGGTTTCAAAGTTGTAATTTACATCGCATTCCCCTTTCCCAAGCTTTGCTTGGCGCAAGCAGATTGCACGCAGACTGTAAAATCGTAAGCGCCCGGTAGCGGCATATGCCTGGGGGCGACGTCCGACG
>JAAESQ010001559.1 GCA_024229275.1 bacterium
AGACGGTCCAGCATGTTACTGGTACGATGACAGGCGGGATGGTCGTAGGCGATAGTCCACAAGTCCCGCTTGTCGCAGAGGTCGACGATCTTGTCGAGCACGATTCCCGTCAGGCATCCACTCGCCCAGTTTCGCAAGCTGCGAATACGCTGCGAGAAGCTCCGGCGATCACTAGCGTGATAGGCATCCCAGACCCGGTCAGAGATATCGAAGAACAAATCGCCCAGGTGCTTCGCTCGATCGCGAATCTTCAGCCACGCGTGCAGGAAACATCGCAGGATCGCCACCAATGGAAAGAGAACCTTCCAGGCGGCCTGAGTGCCATGCCAACCATCGGTGTTGACCGTCTTCGGGGCGTATTCGGGCTCGATGTCACGGGCTTCCTGCTTAAAAACACCGTAGGCCTCTTTCAGGTCGTCGGTGCCGGCGCCTTCGGACAAGGCCGCCCCCAGCACACAGCCCTCTCCGACCGTGGTGGCGATATAGTTCTTTTCTCCGTTGCGTCTGGTGTGATGTTCATCGGCCAGCAAGTGTTCGGGCAACTCGGCAGTGCGTACGGTGGTGCCCACGAGGCTGTTGCGTCCGAGCCCCATCTCCAAGCGATACCAGTACATGGGGTCCCGGTCGAAGACCCGTGCCAGAGCCCAGAACGGCACGCCGAACTTGCGCAAGAACAACGGGTCCTCGACCTCCTCGGTCCGGGCTGTCATGTAGGGCATCAAAAACGACGGACGGATCGAGTAAGATCTGCCCTGGCGCAGGACGATCCGACGCAAGGACTCACCCAGTTTCACCGAAGTACGCCCGTCCTTCATGGCGTACCCTCCCGAGAAGCCCTGCGGAAACAACTCCGGCATCTCGGCAAAGCAGCGATCCAACCACTGCCGAAACCCCTTCGGATTCTCCACGATTGCGTCATATTCGTCTTTCTCAATCGGAAGGCAAATGGTAGCATGCCCTCGATACAAATCCAGAGCCGATCCTTCGGCCATGATCCACCTCCTTGTGACAAAAATGCCTTTGGTGGATCATGGCCTTTTTCGTAAACTATGTCAGGAGCAATCACCCTCCCCAAAATCCGTGACGGTCAGCCATTTTGGAAGTCCTCCGAGCGAATCTCGTTGATTCCCAGTATGTCCGCGAACGCCTTCGATGTTGCGCGCACGTTGATCGCTTCC
>JAAESQ010001560.1 GCA_024229275.1 bacterium
CTATCTCAACACGATCTCTCAGCGAACCCCTGCCATTGCAACTCTCGACCATGGACCGGTCGGCGTTTTCTTCGGCTATGACTTCCACACCACCCCCGACGGTCCACGACTCATCGAGATCAACACCAACGCCGGCGGTGCACTGCTTAATGCCCTCCTTGCCGCTTCTCAACGAGTGTGCTGCGACGATGTTGCAGCGCTCATTGCCGACACAAAAGATCGCGAACCTCTGGAGTCGGCCTTTGTCACAATGTTCCGCGACGAATGGCGGCTGGCCGGCAAGACTCACCGCCTCAGAACAATAGCCATCGTCGATGAATCCCCACACGAGCAGCCGATGAATCCCGAGTTTGTGCTCTTCAAGCAACTGTTCGAAAGTCACGGAATCAAGGCCGTGATTGCCGATCCGAGCGAATTGTCGGTGAGCCAAGGAGCGCTCTGGTACAAAGAGCTACAGATCGACCTCGTTTACAACCGATTGTGCGATTTTGCGTTTGAAACTTCTTCCACCACAGCACTTCGCACTGCCTACATCGATCAGTTTGCGGTAGTGACTCCGCATCCTCGCGCCCATGCTCTTTGGGCTGACAAGAGTCGCCTTGCCCTGCTCTCCGATTCTCGCCAACTCGCCGAACTCGGTGCTTCGCCGAAGACGATCTCTACGCTGAAGGCAGGAATCCCTCGAACTCGGGTTGTTCGCCACGAAGATGCGGACCAACTATGGAGCGAGCGCAAGAGACTGTTCTTCAAACCCTATGCCGGTTACGGCAGCCGCGGCGCCTACCGCGGCGCCAAACTCACCCGACGAGTGTGGCGGGCCATCGTCGAGGGTGACTATGTAGCACAGGCTTTCGTACCACCCGGTGAGTTATCAGTGGAAATAGACGGCAAGCCCATACCGCTGAAGTACGACGTCAGGGCGTACACCTACGCTGGCAAGATCCAGCTGCTCGCTGCCCGTCTCTATCAGGGCCAGACGACCAACATGCGTACTCCTGGAGGTGGGTTTGCGCCAGTCGTCCTCCAACCACGCACTATGGCGGCCCTCGAGAACTGATGTCCAGGCCAGGGCCGATGCCAGGGCTGAGCCCACTCGAAGATAGAGCCAGGTTTCTTGGCTACCTACCAACAGATCAGATCTATTTGTAGTGGGTGCGGTTGAGTCGATTGATCTCTTTTGGATGCTGCTCGAGCCAATCGTAAGCTCCGACTATTCCTGCCCGCGCCGCCAAAACGTAGGCAAACGACTCGAAGACCTCGTCTTGCTGCATCATCAGTGGCACGCGAACCAAATACTTCCAGACAAACACATTCTCCAAGTCTTCGTCGGCGAGTTCTCCATTGGTTGTGACGAATCTCGTGAGAGCGTCTATAGAGATTCTCGGCTCTCCCTTCGCTTGCTCTTCCTCCTGCTGGGTTGCCGATGCCGCACGTTGGCGGCTGACTTCGAGCGCTTCCAGTAGATCCTCATGAGATGCGGAAGCCAGTTTCAACGCCCCCGCGGGGCCAGCAGTCCCAGCATTCGTAAAACCCATGAAGACTTCGTTTGAAGCCTGCGAAGTGCGCCTGGTGTTGGGTTCCAGTGTGACAAATCTCATGAAGCTGAGAATGGCAGCCGCCCGGTCCCCCTCTTCAGCGAAGAGCTGCCCCAGAAGAAAGTAAGGGGCTGAATCGGTTGGCTTACCCTCAATAGCTCGCATCGCATGCTTGATCGCATCTTCATTCCGGCTGTCTTCTTCCAAGGCGACGGCGAGGTTGTAGTTCAACGAAACCTCGTTCGGGTGTTTCGCCAAGCCTTTCTTGAAAGTCCGGATCGCCCTGCCGGTGCTTCCATCCGACAGGTAGCAGAAACCGAGCGAGGAATACAGTTGGCCCTCAACCTCGGTCCCCAGCTCAACACCGTGTTTTGCTGTCTCGATACAAAGATCGTACTTCGACATTGCTGCGTAGGTATTGCTCAACTCAAGTAGCGCCAAATCGTTGTCTTTGTTTTGCTCAAGCGCTGCATTGAAGCTTCGAACCGCTTCTTCGTACTTGCCTTCGCCATGCAAACGAACCCCTTCGTCAATCAGATCGCTGGGTAGCCCTGACGCAAAGGCATGACTTCCGAGCAGAAGAAACACGTTGAGTATGGCGACAACAAAGCCTGGTCTGGACACTTCACACCTCCGATGATCTTGGGAGACTAACACGTTGAGCCCGGTGGTCCGCATTCACCATCGTTTCATTCGTGAACGCGAATCACCTTTTCGTCCCAGATGTCAGATGCTCCGAAGCCGAACCATCCTTCGCCAAGGTTCAGATCAGACACTCCTTTCAGACCACGACGTCTCCAGGTCATCGCTCACGGGAAGCCCAACTTGGAGACCCA
>JAAESQ010001561.1 GCA_024229275.1 bacterium
GACAGGAAGCGGCTATAAAACAAATCCGGTAGACATCGACCACGCTCCCTGGTCGTTTGAGACTGCCAACGGTGGATTATGGAGAAATGCTACCCCCTCTACAGATGGAGACGTAGGCATGCAAAACAACGCTGGGGGGGGCGTAACGTATGACAGGGCGACCACATACGACCTTCTCACGAACGGGGACTCGAGTGGAGCTTACTCGACAGTCAACGAAGGCGACGTCTTCACATACTACCTAGACTACTGGGTGGTCGATGGAGCTGCTAAGACGATTAGTTATAGTATCGACTTCGGTAACGGACCCGTGGTTCTCGATTCTGTCATAGGCAATACTGGGAGCTATCAAAGCTGGTCGGACACATACACGGCCACGGCAACAGATGCCGCCGGTGGAAAGCTCGCTGTTTTGATCTACCTAGAGGGCGTGGGCCAGGCCCGCGCAGACAATGCTCAGCTCAGCGTCGTCGCCGGCACCCCCGCCGGCACCCCCGGCACGCTGATCTACGGGAAGTAGAGTAAGCAGGAATCGAAACCGAGAGCGGGGCAACGTGAGTTGCCCCGCTTATTTTCTGCCCGGCCGGCATCAGGAGGGATCGGTCAACGAGAACGGCGACGAGAGCGGATTACGAGTAGAGAGTCTCCCAATCGTTCACCATTCTCGTCGCCGCTATCATCAACCGGCTTGGGTCTTCGCTACGCTTCCTCCTTCGCCAAAGCTACGGCGGACATGACGCCCGCACAAGACGGCGTGCCATGGGGGGCAGGCTGAGAACGGCGCCCCATCCGTCGCTCTGAGAGCTGATGTATTTTATGAGAGCCAAAAACATCACGCTGGCACGCCGGTTTGTCCATCGATCCCGCTGTCTTTGGTGGCACGCCGTCCTATTAGCGTGCATCGCACCATTTATCCTTCCCGCCTCCTACGCCGGCGACCTGGTCATCAACGAGTTCATGGCGGATAATGCCACGACCGTGTCCGACCCGCAAGGTGACGAGGATGACTGGATTGAGCTCTACAACAGCGGCAGTACGGACATTGATGTTGCGGGCATGTACCTCACTGACAATCTCGGCAACCCCACGCAACACCTCATCGACACCAATAGCCTGATTATCGGGCCAGGCGATCATTTGCTGTTCTGGGCCGACAACGACACCGTTGATGGGCCAATGCACCTGAACTTCAAACTGGGTGCTTCCGGAGAGCAGATCGGCCTCTACGGTACCGACGGCAACACGCTGATCGACAGCGTGACGTTCGGGCAGCAGGCGCCGGATATCTCTTACGGCCGATACCCCGACGGGAGTAATACGTGGCGTAGTATGGCGGACGCGACGCCTGGCGATCCCAATAGCATCGGCCAGGCCGGCGATGTGGAGTTCTCGATCCCGAGCAGGACATTCACGAACTCGCTGACCGTCGAGCTGTCGGCGACGAACGACGCCGACGAAATTCGCTATACAATCGACGGCACTATCCCGACGGGTGCATCGGATGTCTACTCGATCGGCATCTCGTTTACCAATTCAACGCGCCTTCGTGCCAGGGCTTACAAGTCAGGGATGGAACCCGGCGCGGTGTTCAGTGAGGCATACATCCTGCTGAGTTCCAATGCCTGGGGTTTCACCTCCGAGATACCGGTATTGGTATTCGACACCTTCACCGGTGGAGCGCTCCCGTCGGAGACTTTCCAGTTTGCGCATTGGTCCATCTTTGAACCGACGAACTCGGTGACCAGGTTGACGAACGCGATGGACCTGGCGACACGCGCAGGCATTCGCACTCGTGGATCAAGCTCATCGGGATGGCCCAAGAAGAGTCTCAGCATCGAAAGCTGGATCGAGACTGACGATGACGGAAAGAACGTCAAGCCTATGGGTCTGCCCAGCGAATCCGACTGGGTACTGGTCGCGCCCTACGACTGGGAGCGAGCGATGATACGCAATCCTGTCGGCTACGAGATCAGCAACCAGATGGGGCAGTATGCGGCACGCCACCGGTTGGTTGAAGTGTTCTGTAACACCAACGGAGGCGCTCTTTCGTATCCCGATGACTACCAGGGCGTCTACATGTTCGCAGAGAAGCTGAAGCGGGACCGGAACCGTATTGACGTCGAAGCGCTTTCGCCGACCGACAACGCGGCGCCGGAAGTGACCGGTGGCTATATTCTGAAGATCGATCGCCCGGACCCGGGAGACTCGGGTTTTTTTACCTCTCGCGGTCATGCAAAGCCCTATTTCTCAGGCTCCTCAAGGTATTGCTTCGTAGAGCCCTCGGAAGACGAGCTTACAGCGCAGCAGCACGGGTTCATCACGGACTACTTTGAGGATTTGGAAGATGCGCTCTTTGCTGCGGACTTCACCAACAAGGTGACCGGCTACCCGAAGTACTTGGATGTCGACGCGGCTGTTGATCACCACTGGCTGGCGGTGCTGACCAAGTGTGTGGACGGTCTTGCGTTGAGCGCGTATATGTTCAAGAAGCGCGAGGACGACAAGCTCATCATGGGGCCCTTCTGGGACTTAGATCGATCCTCGGGCGTTGACCATCACAGAGAAGACCGCCCACGCTACCCTGAGAATTGGCAGTGCAAAGGACCGGGGGACCTCTACTTTACCTATCATTATTGGGGGCGGTTCTTCGAGGACCCGGATTTCTGGCAGAGCACGATTGATCGCTGGCAGGAACTCAGGGGGACTGTGCTGGCCACAACGAATGTCCAGAACATCATCGGCGTAATGAGCAACCAGATTGCTCAGGCTGCCCTGCGCAACAATGCCAAGTGGCCGGAGATGAGCGGGCGCGGGGGTGGCGGACTGAGCGGCGAGTTTGACGGCACGTGGGATGGCGAGATCCGGCATCTCGACTGGTGGTACACCACTCGTCTTGCCTGGATAGATGACCAGTTCGTTGATCTGCCGGAATTCAGCCAGGACGGTGGACAGATCACCCCTCCGGTTGACCTGACGATCACCGTGCCAGCCGGGGCGACGGTCTACTACACTCTCGATGGCACGGACCCGCGTGCTCCGGGTGGTGGCATAGCGGGCACGGAGTACACCGGCAGTCCAATCAGCCTGACCAGCAACGTCATCGTCCGCGCCCGCGCGCATGACAGCAACAACTTCACTACTCCCTATACGAACACATTCTTGATTCCATGGAGCGCACCCAGAGAGGCCGTCTTTATGGTCGCACCACACACGGTCGCTGTGACAGAAGTGATGTATAACCCGCGTGAGCCCGAACTTGGAACAGCTGAGACCAACTATGTGACGTCGGATTTCGAGTTTATTGAGATATCGAATGTTGGGATTGTTCGTGTGGATCTGGCCGGTTTGAGCTTCTCGGACGGGATCCTCTTTGACTGGTCATACGGTTCGGTGCCTTCGCTCGGAATCGGCGAGTCCGCGATTGTCGTGAACAACCTGGCCGCGTTCACGAACCGATACCCTGACTGGGGAACCATCAAGATCGCGGGGGAATACGAAGGCAGTCTCAATGATGGTGGCGAGCGATTGCTTCTCACGGACGCAACGGGCGGGACAAACGTCCTGTTCACCTACAAAGATAACCGCGGCTGGCCGTTGACTGCCGACGGCGTAGGGCATTCGCTTGTGGCGACGGAGTTGGATCACCAGGCTGCCGAATCACTGTCCTACGGCGGAAACTGGCGCGCGAGCACGTACATGGACGGTTCCCCGGGTGTGGCGAATCCGGCCCCGATTGTGGATGTCGTAATCAACGAGTTTGCGGCGCATACTGATACGCTGGACCCCGCCCCGCTTGATTCCGACGACTGGATCGAGCTGTACAACACAGGCCCTGGCAATGTCACGCTGACAAACTGGTACCTCAGCGATGATGCGGACGCGCTTAAGAAGTGGGAGATTCCGGCATCCAACGTGATCGACACCGCCAGTTGGCTTACCTTCACGGAGCGCACTGGATTCAATACTGAAGGGACCAACGGCTTCGGGCTGAACAAGGCGGGTGAGCAGATCTTCCTCTCCTACTTGCCCGGCACCGACCAGGACCGCGTAGCGGACTGTGTGAGCTTCGAGGGCCAGGAGAACGGAGCGTCGTGGGGACGCTTCCCTGACGGGGACGCGTACTGGCTGACGACCGCGCTCACAGCCGGCACCACCAATGCGCTGGCTTCTGCTGATGTCGTGATCAGCCAGTTCATGTATCACCCGGCGCCTACCGTGGCGAACCCCGAGGACAACACCAACGACGAGTACATCGTTTTCTACAACCCCACCGATGCGCCGATCCAGCTCTGGAACGCGGTCGGGCCCTGGGCCATCGATGGCGGGGTGGACTATACCTTCCCCTCCAACACCTCCATCGGCGCAACGAGCTACCTGACGGTGGTCTCGTTCGATACCACGAACCTCGTGGCAATGGCTGCTTTTGAAGCCGCCTACGAACTGCCCAACATCATGGGGCCGTATGATGGGAAGCTGTCCAATGACGGCGAGCGCATTTCGCTCGAACGCCCGCAGGCCGCCGACCTCCCTGACCCGAACATATCCTGGGTCACGGTCGATGAAGTCATCTACTCGGCCTCGACCCCCTGGCCCAACGCCTCGACCAACGGCACAGCCCTTCACAGAATCGACCTGAGGCATTCGGGGAATGATCCGCTGAACTGGACCGCCCAACCTCCTGCACTCGCCAGACTTAAGATCATGATCACGTCGCCACGGAACGGGAGCCACATGCTGATCCCATTCTCGCACACGGCCACGGCCGTCCTCGACGAGGATAAGCTCGTTGGCACCCTACAGTACGTGGAGTTCTTTCTTAACGGTTCGAGCATTGGAACAGACACCAGCGACCCCTTCGAGGCGGTGATCGACCACACGCGGGTGGCAACCGCGGGGACCTACACGGTGTATGCCAGAGTTGTGGATGATGAACCCACGAATTCGGTGGCGTCCGTGTTCACGGCCGGGTTCGCCCCGCGTGTCGCAATCACCTCGCCGCCCAACGGCGCCTCCTTCCTGCTACCGTTCAGCACCACTCTCGAGGCGTCGGTCGAGGCCGAACACGTGGTGGGCGATGCAACGGTTACCTTCTTTGACGGAACCACCAGCCTTGGCGTTTCCGCCATCAATGGGCCATACGAGATCACGGTGGATCAGACGGACTTCCCTGCACCCGGCGATTACCTGCTCTACGCGGTCCTCGACGATGATTATGCGTCCACCACTTCGCTTGTATCCGTCCTCACCGTCGCAGCGGCGACCACAACGACTGCAGCAGCCACGACGACGACGGTAGCAGCGACGACCACAACGACGACGGCTGCGCTGCCTGCGCTACCGTTTGCCGAGACCTTCGAGCCGCTGACAGAGGGCGCCCTCCACAGCCAGAGCAACTGGGTGGCGAGTGCGGCGATCGTGCAGACCAGTGTGTACAACAACGGGTCGCAGGCCGGCGCGCTGACGAACGATTCGGCGACCGCGAAGCAGCTCTTTGACGGTGCGGAGACTGAGGTCTGGACGGACCTGTACATCCAGCCGGTGTTTGGCGCTGACGATGCGAGCGTGACGAACGTTCCGGCGGGTTCGACGTTCGCCTTCTACGTGAACACCGACTCGAACGTGGTGGCGTACATCAGTGGTGGCAGCACGACGCTGACGGCCACGGCGATCAGCGAGGGTGCCTGGACGCGGTTCACGGTGCGTAGTGATTACGGGACCGACACGTGGGATCTGAAAGTGAACGGCGCCAATGTGGCAACGGGTCTGACCTTCATCAACGTCGCCGA
>JAAESQ010001562.1 GCA_024229275.1 bacterium
CGGCCGTCGGCAAGTGGAATGTAGCGGCCCTCGGCGAGTAGAGGCGGAACCTTGGTCTCGAGTTCGCGGCGGATGGCGGCTCGGTCTTGGCGCAGGACGTCGAGGTCGATGCCGCCGATCAGCCGCAGATCAGTTCCAAACTCGCGACGAAGGTCAAAGTAGTCCATTGCCTCAGTGTTGACTTCGCAGGCCCAGAGGCAGTTTATGCCTCGCTCAAGGCAACTCGGAATGAGTGCGCGAGCATTAGCATAGGTACGAAGGATGATGGTATCGATGCTGTGGTCGCGGCACAGTTCAAGGATTGGATCGTAGCTGGACAGAACAAAGTCTTCGTACATCCTCGGTGAGAGGAGGGGACCGTCGTTGCCTCCGATTGGCTCTGTGAAGACAACCGCATCAACCTCAACGTCTGAAAGCACGCGCTGGAAGAGAGCAGTGGCGAGCTGAGCCTGCTGTGCCATCGATTGACGAACGACTGAGGGGTCGTCCTTGAGCAGGTACATGACCTCGAGCATGCGGTCCCAACCGTAAACGCCGAGCGATAAGAAGAATCCACGATGCACCCGCAACATCACCACGTGATCGTGATCGCGCAAAGCGCGAACCTGATGGAACCATTCTTTAGGAAGCCGATCTGGGTCATAGGGATCGAGGAGAGTATTGAGCGCCCGGACCTCTTCCACTGTTGTTGGCCATCTTTGGGGCGGTGGTGATGGGTCGAGATCTGGTTGGATCTCCTCCCGACGGTCCGACGGGAGCGAGGATAGATCGTTTTCGTGCATGCCCTGAGCCCGCCACGCTTCGAGTACTTCATCGCGCAGACCCTCCTCGAAGTATGGGACCCGATCAGGCGACCCGCCGCGGATCGTCTCATGAAAGCGCTGACGAGTGTTCATGAGCTATAGGTTAATCTATACATCGGATTGGAGAACGAGACACGAAAGACGGACAACCGCATGGGGAGCAGAGGGCGTGGATCACAATGGTTCGCAGAACTCAGATGCTACCATCGACGTTGCTACGGGTGACGGGCCTTGACCCGGTAGAGAGGTGGCAGAGCCATGGATCTCACAGCAAATTTACCGGCAGCATTGTCAGCTTTGGCAGATCTCGGTCTGAACTGTGCTCTGCGGTTTGGCGTGTGGACGGTCGGTACGTCGATTGTAGCGTTAGTGCTGGGTGCCGGCTTCGGTATGTTGGTTGCGCGTCCTTTGCTGCGGTGGGGCCTTGGCGAAGCGAGAGTTGTGAGCACTGTTGCCATCATTATGCTGGCTGCGTGTGGCGCAGTCGGCGGGTTGTGGGCTGGAATGTGGGCCGGTACGGCAGCTTGTGTCGACCTCGCAGTGGAAGAGCACTACTTGCTTGAGGACTTCGTAGTGAACGGACTGATCGCTGTTGCCTGGCAGGGTGCGCCAAGTGACGATCCTGTCGAGAACGCGGAACGGCTACGCGAAGCGATGGATGACGCGGGTGGCTCGCTGCAAGATCTGTTGGAAGATGTCGTCATCGAACTGGAAAGTGAAGGTCTGGGGAAACTCCCTAGATTTCTCTCGCCCAGTATCGTGCCTCAGCTCATAGAGAAGCTAGAAGAACACAGGCTTTTCGAGCCGGAGGCTATGGCGGAGATAGTAGCTTTGGGTGGTTTCCAACAAGCTCTTTCCGATGAGACAGGAGAACACTACGAGTACGCGACACATGTTGTCGAGATGACAGAACCTCTCCGCAGAGATGTCTCAACCGCGGTATTCGCCGCCGCGGTGACAAATGCCGTTGTCGCTCTACCTTTCGTGTTGAGCGTACCGATGTTGCTGATCGCTACTGTAGCTATCATTGGAAGACTGATTCGACAGCCGAAACGGCGACCGGAAATGGTGGGCTAGGCTGCGTCGAAGTGCCTGGTTATGCCGATCCATCGCGAGGAATTTTGGCATCTAGATCGGGCTTTGTCCCGCCACTGTCCAGCCTCTAGATAACCTGCAACTCACTCTTACAGCACATCCTCCGGTGCCCAGTACTCCTCGAGCTCAACGTGAAGGCCTTCGGCGATGCGGGTCACGAAATTGAAGTAGGCGACGATTGCGCAGGCGTCGTGGATCGCTCGATCATTGAAACCGTTTGATCGAAGCGCTTCGATGTTCGTTGAGTCGAGGGAACTCGGTTTCAACGTCAGTTTCTCTGCATAGGAGCACAGCGCCTTGTCGGCGTCGGTCATAGCGGCGTCTCTCCAATCAGCAGCTATCTGCTGTACGAGTTCTCGATCCTTGGTGAGCTTACGGAGTCCCGCCCCGTGATGGGACATTCAATAATGGCAATCTATAGCCGAGGCGACAACCAGAGCTATAGTCTCTCGCTGCCTCCGGGATAGTGGCGACTTGCCGAACATCAACGTTCGATACAGCTCAATATGGGCCGTCATTGCGGGTGGATTCGGCCCGTGAATCTTCAGGATGTGGTCGATTCCGCCGTCAGGATTCTTGACAGTTTCGTAGAGAGAACGCAGCTCGTCGTCGGCTTGATCCTCTTCGATGAAATCGATCCATGGCATAGAAGTCCTCCCAGTGCGTGCCTTTGACGGGTAAACCGTCACTTACTGAGAATTATTCGCAGGAAAGTCAAGCAAGGTTACGGCGAGCATCCGAGCTACAATCAATTTACTGCATGACCGGATACATTGAAGTTCCCGTAGCGCTTTTCATCCTGCTGATTGTCTTCGCGGCAGTGGCAACACTGGATCGACTCCTGGTTCCAAGTGTGCGGTGGTTCGTCCGGCGACGCGTCAACCGTGTATTGGAAGAGGTGAGTGAGCACCTGCAGCTCAAGATAGAGCCTTTCAAACTCACTAAACGAGAGGTGTTGATCGATCGTCTCATGTACGACAAGGAGGTTATTGAGGCGGCAGAGGCGCACGCGGTGGAGCAAAACATGCCACGCGAGGTTGTGATGGCGAAGATCGAACGCTATGCACGCGAGATCGTACCGGCATTCAACGCATATTTCTATTTTCGTATCGGGACATGGCTCGCAAGGAAGGTCGCCAGATTGCTCTATCGGGTGCGGTTGGGCTCAGTAGACAATGAAAACCTCTCTTCGATTGACCCTAAATCCACCGTCGTATTTGTCATGAACCACCGCAGCAACATGGACTATGTCTTGGTCGGCTACCTAGCAGCTTCTCAGACAGCTCTCAGTTATGCCGTGGGGGAATGGGCACGAGTGTGGCCTTTGCAGGCACTCATCAGGTCGATGGGGGCGTACTTCGTTCGCCGGCGGTCGCGAAAGCCTCTGTATCGTTGTGTGCTGTCGCGCTACATCCACATGGCAACTGAAGGCGGTGTGACTCAAGCGATGTTTCCAGAGGGTGGACTCACACGAGACGGTTTGCTCCGTGAGCCAAAAAAAGGTTTGCTCGACTACATGCTGCGTTCGTTCGACCCCGATGGTGAGCGTGACTTGGTTTTTGTGCCAGTCGGCCTCAACTACGATCGCGTGTTGGAGGACCGGACGCTGCTACTTGACCTTGAGCCGCAAGGGAACCGGCCTTCTACTGCTCAGGCAGTCGGGACTACTTTCCGCTTTGTCGCGCGAAACATGAGCCAGATGTTGCTTGGGAGATGGCATCGATTTGGCTATGTCTGTGTCAACTTCGGCGCACCGATATCCATGCGGGAACACTGGAAGAAGAAGCGGCTGAGGCCGGATCAGCTTTCCGAAGAAGAGAGGTTCGTAGAGGTTGGTGTTATCGCCGAAGAACTCATGAGCGAGGTTGGTGCTGTCATACCGGTTGTGCCGGTGTCCGTTGTGGCGAGAGTTTTTGAGAACGACGGCAAGGGTATGACGGAGTTCGAACTCAAAGCCGCATCTCAGCAGGTACTGCACGAACTCGAATCACGTGGTGTACCAATCTACATTCCTCGCGAAGATAGGGAGTACGCGATCCTGGTTGGGTTGCGCATGCTCACTCTTCGCCACGTTGTAGTCGAGAGGGGTGGCCTTCTCTCACCCGTTCCAGAGGAGAAGGAACTCCTTGACTACTACGCCAATTCGATAGCACATCACTTTGAGTGAACGGCTTCAGATTCCTCTTGTGGAGGAGCATTCTGCCGCGCCTCGAGCATCTCGAGGATGGCATCTGCATACAGGGCGAAAGAGAAATCCTTGGTGATATGGGTGCTGGTGACTACACCGCATACCAGTCCGCGCTCATCGATTAGTGGTCCGCCGCTCGATCCAGAATGAACAGTTGCATCAGTTTGAATGGAGTTAGACCGAAGGGCTGAGATGACTCCAGAAGTGAATGTGTGACGCAATCCCACCGGGCTTCCCAGTGCGTACACGGGTTGGCCGACGGAGAGTTCTTCGCGTTTGGCAAGTGCCACAACCTGAGCCCAGAGCGGAGTGCCGACGACGGATAGTAAGGCAAGATCATGGGGGCGCGAGTAGTAGTCGAGTATGGCCTCGAAACGTGCGCCATTCTCAAACTCGGCCTCAAAGCTCAGAGTCTGACCTTCCTCGACAAGGTGATAAATTACGTGGCGATTGGTGACGACAAAGTAGCTGCTACGCCCTGCATCGATACCTATCACCGCGCCAGATCCGTGGGCGACTCTCTGGCCGTCAACGAGGACATGCACTGTCACTACTGAACGCCGAATTGTTTGGAACAACTCTTCTGATTCAAGAATGGGAAGGTCTTGCGGAGCCGGAGGGATGAGCAACTGCGGATGGAAATCCGCCTCTTGAGGCAAGAAGATCGGCACAGATTGGTAGGGTCGCCACATCAAGGCTGTCGCGACGAGAGCCACAGCAAGTAACGTCAGTAAAACCCGCCGATACAAAGGAATGAGCCTGAAGATAGATTTCTGAAATGCCCAGTAGCCGACTCCACAACTCTTTCGCAGGACTTGGAGAAATCTCAACTCAAGTCGCTTGATCTTGTGGTCGCTCTTGAGGATGTCAAAACAGCGATCGAACAGATGTAGACGCTCAGTTGGTTCGAGTTGCTCGACCTCCTGCAATACCTGGTGTCGGTTGAGATCTTGCATCGCTAGTTGGCGCAAGTCATCTCGTTCACGCTGTGTACGCACGACAGAGGCTATGATTTGACTCAGGGAATCTCTTTCCGAGGCTGCCATCGTTCCATCGGCCCACATCGATACCACGCAGGCTCGAACGAGGACCAGTTCGAAACGAGGTTTCTCGCGCTCGACCTCAGGTGCAGTGTTCTCGAGACTGTCGCTGTTTTCTGAGTTCACCACGCCATCTTCGCATATCTGTCGAGTGTTTTAGCGAAGATCCGAGAAACACATTCTGACTACAGTTTGGACATTGCCTCTCGGAGTCTCACGGCCTCATGTTGCAGGCGGCCAGCAGCCTCTGAGACAAATGGTGAGGGCAGCAGGGAAGGACCAAGCTGGCTCTCGGTATCGTCAGGGTCGCCGATGCCGGAGGACCTGAGTTGTTTCAAGTGGCTAAGGACAAGGTCGCGTACTTCCGCAGCATTCTCGATACCGCGAAAAACAGCCAGATGCAATCCCTTATCACTGGTCTCCTCCTCATCAGATCCGCTTTCCTCCGATGAGCTTCCTCCTCCAGCACTGCGGACTTTGAGGTCGGAGATACCAAACAGGCGCTGAATCGGATTCTGGCGGATAGTCAGATTCTGCACGTTGGCGAAAGTCATCGTTCTTTCTCTCACCGTCTTGAGTCCCTCACGAATGCGCAGACTTCGGTCGGTCACCAAATACCAGCGCATTTCGTAGTCGAGTCGTATAGATGCAAGCGTGATCGGTATCTGTAGCAGGAAGAACGTGACGCCCCAAGCCTCAATGAGGTGAAATAGCCAACCTCCAAGGAAGCTGCCAAGGGTGAGTGGACCTAGTTGCACCCCTTCGACAAAAGCCATGGAGCCAGGAATCGAACGCCAGTTCAAGGCGACGACAAGACCGAAGGCTGAACTCAGTTGCACCAGGACCCATCGCACTGTGCGGAGTTGGAGATAGCGGCGTGAAGGTTTGAAGATCTGGATTGCACCCTCATCGCCATGCGGTGGTTCCGGAGTTGGAGGTAGTTGCAACAGGTAGGCGAGCAAGGTTCGTATCTTACTCATTGGTCGGCTGTTTCCGCGGCGATCGTTCTTCGAGGAGGGATCTCAACTCACGAAGCGTACTGGTTACCTCGGCCAGGGCCGCGACGAGTTGTTGATCGTCATAAGGAGTAGAATGCCCCAACGGAGCCTGTGTCGGTGCCGATGGCTGATCTTTGAGCCCTCTCATTCGCTGGTAGATGAAGTCTCGCACTTCCTGAAACTCAAGCACTCCCTCTATCGTCATCTCGGCCCCGGCCTTACCGCTTGCCGTCTGGATCTGGATGCGAGCCAAACCAAGGTAGCGTTCGATGACACCGCTTGAAAGGTGGATGTCCTGGATCCTGGAGTAGGTCAAGTGTACCTCGCGGTGGAATAGAGCGCCCCATCCCATGGAGATACCCTCTTCGTCAAAGCGATATCGCAAGGTGTTGTAGCGGAAACAGAGGTAGGCAAATACGAATGGAAAACCGGGTCCCGTAAAGAGTGACCGTAGAAAGTAGTGGGCCAACAATCGGCTGTCGGGGCGGCGTATTGAGAGTACGCCTTCGTTTTCTGAGAGTTGTGTGTTCACGAGTTGATTCTAATCCATTTTATGTCTTTCTCAGATCAACGGTGGCAACACCGGATAGGTTCGGGCCGTTGAACTGAATAGACGTAGTCTTGCGCTCTATGAACGGAACGTTCATCCTGAACGTAGAACGCGTGGAGGGCAAGAAATGCAGTGGACTCGGGTTTGTGGACTCGCCTTGATGTCGATCGTGTTGACCTTGTTCGGAGCAGGTGTTGCGTTTGCCGAAACCCCAGCAGCACTCGAACACCCTGCGGTTCAAGAGGTCCTCGTGATGGTGGATGCGGGACTGTCCGAACGAGTTATCTTTGAGCGGGTTTCAAATATAGGAGAATTCCCTGATCTCAATGCCGACACTCTGGCGGCGTTGGCCAAAAGAGGTGTCACTGAAGCAATACTGGTTCGGATGATCGAGTTGGAGGCTGAGCCGGCGGCACTTGAACCCTTGGTAGCCCTCCCGGCGGCTTCACCAGTAGCCGAACCCATCGCCACAGCTGCTCCGTCCGTTGTGTCAAAGGTCGGCCTGGCACCCGGTCAGGCCGGGATCAAAGTTGTCGTCGAACGAGCTTTCAAAATCACTTTCCTTGAGGTCGAGGTCAACGGTGGGAACGCCGGGACAGAAGGAAAGCTCTGGGAAGGGGAGGGGATGATGGGAGAGCGGCTCAGGCGTCCTCGCTGGGTCAAGACCGAAATGCCGTTCATCGCCTTTGAAGGCCCAGTTGCACCGGGCACGAATAGCGTTGGCGTAGGATTTGCCATCTCCCAGGTGATCATGGACGATCCTGACGACGAATGGGGCGAATACTCGCACGAGCGTTATGTCAGCAGGGGACTGAGATCCTCCGGAGTCAAGATCGGTGAGGGCAAAGAACGTGACACGGAACCGGTGACCTGCCAGGTCTCTGCAGGCGAAATCTGTGAGGTTACGGCAACACTGGAGAAGCGTTCACCGACCAAGTTGGGAGGCATCCCGACTCTCAGTGTGAGCTACGAAGTCCGAGTCATACCTTCGTCGTAGACGTCGGTGGACTCATTTGATTTCGCCCGGAGTCCGACCGAGCCGGATCGATCCTCTACTGCATCTGCGACTGCAGAGTTGAGAGTTCGGTCAGCATTCTTTGGTGAAAGGCTGTGATGGTCTCTCGTTCTTTGCGGTTGAGGCGAAGGCGTTCCGGACACTTGGCGCAATTGATGACGGTGTTGTCGAACTCCGTGAGTTGATCGAAAATTCGAGTCACTTGCGCAGCTACCTGAGAGCGTTGGAGACGTTCGCTTTCGAGCCTCTGATCCAGGGCGTTGCTCATCGACTTGATCTCGTTAGTGTCGGTACCTAGAGTCTCAAGTTTGTGGTTGGCGAGTTCAAGTTGACCGCGAATTGCCTGGTTGTCTTCACCAAGCATACGCATGCCCTTCATAACGGTGTCAAAGTAGCCGTCGAGATAGGTCTCAACCTCGGCTTGAACCTGGGCCGGCACCAATTCGATGATTCGGTCTCGCTCGGAATGAAAAGCGTTGATTGCTTGCGGAACAGTTTCGCTGATCGATGCCTGCATCGACTCCCACCGTTGGGCCTCGGCGTCAAAACGGGCTTCCCAACCAGTGACCTTTTCTTCGAGTTGTGTTTTCTCCTGTTGGCATTCTTCGAGGCGACTCTTCGAAACACAACCGGTCGCGGCAAACGCAGTGATGATGACAAGAATCGTAGTGAAGATGGAACACAGCGGTTTATGTGAATTTGAAGATAGAGTTTGCATCATCATTCTCCTTTACCGATGACAGGGTGAATTCAAGGTGGGTTGCTTTCGGGTTCAGTGACTCGAAACATGTTTGCAACCTCGAACTACTCGACCGCTTGATCAATTGCATCTAAGAGACGCTCGGTTCGTTCAAGCCGTTCTGGGATGAGGCCCAGACTCTTGGCGGTAAGAAGGGACCGCTTCGCCTCGGCTAGTTGACCGTTCTCGTAGTGAAGCTTACCGATCACGTAATGTGCGTCCCGGTCCGTAGGGTTGATAGACACAACCCGTCGCAGATTGGCCAGAGCTTCGACGGAGTTCCCACATTGCATGTACCAGACACCTATGTTGTATAAAACCTCTGGATTTCCCGGATCGATGGCAAGCGCCTCTTCAAAGAATCTGCCGGCATCGTCGTTGTCCTTGCGGCGAGCGTGAAGAGTTGCCAGGGCCATGATCGCTGAGAGGTTTGAAGGATCTGCGGAGTAGGCATGAAGGAAGTGATCCCTTGCGAGGTCATCTTTCCCCTCTGCCTGGTAGATCCTGCCAAGCTCGTACATGGCTCCATAAGAACTTGGCTCGAAACTGAGGATAGTTTCGCAGTGGTGACGGGACCCTTCCAGGTTTCCGATTGCGGAGCAGATTCGTGCCATGAAGTAGTGGGCCTCTTCCTGATGGGGGTTAATGGCGAGAGATCTTTCATACAGCTCTCTGGCCTTTGCCGGCTGTCTGCCATGGGTCAAGTAGACAGTTGCAAGGTCTGTAATGGCAGCGGCGTTCTTAGGATCGTTTGCAATCAAGGCCTCCAACTGCCGGATCCCTTCGAAGTAGGCACCCGTTCGAATATTCTCGAGTGCGACGCTATGAAGGTCAAAAATATGGCGTTTGGCATGGGGATCATCAAATGCTTCAATCCCATCTGTGGTATCGGTGATGCCACGAGACGTATTGACGGGACTCACAATGTAGCCGAGTGCCTGGAGCTTCTGTCTTGCTTCGTTGTCAGTTTTGGCGAGTGTCCCTGCGTCTAATCTTAGGTAGCTTTGAATCATCTGCTCGAGCTTTGCCGTGAGCCGTTGTACTGATTCTGGTTCCTGAGTGGCGAGATCGTAGACTTCTCCGGGGTCGCTATCGACTCGATACAATCTCGACACAGGACCATGGATGAGCTTTTCCTGGGCCGTTCTCAGACCGCGCAGTTCCCCCCAGCCGAAGTGCAGACGAGCTACTAAAGATTCCATGTAGATTGGCCTGTCTGCAGGTTCATGAATACCGTTCATGAGGGGAACAAGGGAAACTCCTTGAATTTCGTTTGGACGATCGATCGCCAGGATTTCGAGAATCGTCGGCATGACGTCAATGACTGAGGTCACGTTTTCGACCACACGACTATCGTGCTGTCCAGGGCGACGAATGATCAGAGGAACCTGCATAGTACTGTCAAAAATGAGCAGCGAATGAGTGGGTTCCTCATGATCGAGCAGACCTTCCCCGTGATCACCGACAATGACTATCAAGGTGTTGTCATACTCGCCCCTGTTTTTTAGATCAGCGAACAACCTACCAATTTGCTCGTCGACGAATGCGATTTCGGCGTCATAACCAGAGGCCAGTTGACTCCGATGTGGTTCTGGTGGGTTCAACGGCTGGTGGGGATCGAAAAAGTGGAGCCATACGAAAAAAGGCTGCGATCGAGTATGGCCCAGCCATTCGAGAGCTTCGGCAACAACCTGGCTTGCTTTACGTTCAGCAAAGCCAAAGGCGTTCTTTTCCCGATTGGCCAATTCGTCATAGGACCACGAAGCTTCCACGTCGTCATCATAGAAACTGAATCCCTGGTCCAGGTTAAAGCGTGAGTCGAGGACGAATGAAGAGACAAACGCGGCAGTATCCCAGTCTTGTTCAGACAACACTTCGGCAAGAGTCACGATATCTTCAGGGACCACAAAGGTCGAATTGTCTCGAACTCCATGGTAGAGAGGGTATGTGCCAGTCAGGATCGAAGTATGGGCTGGCAGGGTGATGGGATTGGTGGTGAAAGCATTCGAGAAAAGAGTCGCGTTGTTTGCCAATTCATCAATGAAAGGCGTGGTGTCCTCTTCGTACCCATAGCAGCCTAGGCGGTCTGCACGGGTCGTATCCAGTGTGATCAACATAACATTGGGCGACGGAGAGGAGCATGCCCAGACTGTGCCCAACAGTAAGGAGAGAATGAGATAGCGTTTCACGTTTGCAGGGCCCAAGTTACAGTGGTGGCAGTGCATCGAAGTTGATCGTCAGATTTCCATCCTCAAGCACCTCTCGTCGGACTTCGGCCGAGATGTCAGTGTAGTTTCGGCGTAGGTAGTTTGAGCGTACGAATTCTTCCAACAATTCGAAGGAGCCTTGCCTTGATTCGTAGACTCTGTCTTTACGGACGACGATGACACCGGTCTGAACATAGCGCAGTTTTCGAGCGTCGTAGCATTCGGCGACCATGACTCCGATTTCACCTGTTTCGAGATTCTTGAGCATTCGCCGAAACTTGGCCGAAGATTGGAGCTTAGATGCGATCTCGCGATCTGAGAGGTTCTCCATCAGACCGTCTTGGGCAGCGGAATAGTGAACGGAGTTCTCCCGTGCCAAAATGTGGAAGGACTCACCGGCTCGGACGAGATCGGCGAGTGCTTCTCCACGTTTCAATGTCTGAAAAAGAGGCTCGCCTTCGTTCTTGAGGAAAATCACACTGAGATCGGTCTTACGCAGCGTTTTGTAGCGTTGCTGGTTCTGCCAGTAGAAACCGTAAAGCTCTGCCTCTTCAATCGCATTTACCTTGGCTTCGAGAAGCTGTTGCTGGACATGAGCTGCTTTGATCTCCTCTTCGGTCTCTCTAATTGCTGCCGCCAAAGCCGGTTCACTGTCAAATTCGAGTCGTTCGGCCTCACGAAGAAGCAACTTCTCTAGAACTGCGCGGTCGAGGTTCGCCTCGACGTTGGGCAGAAAGAGGTTGTAGAGCTGTTCAATGGCGGGCTCCGGTAGATAACTCAACAGATCGCCAAATGTAATCAACTCATCGTTGAAATAGGCGAGTGGAGTAGTCTCATCAACGAATGGACTCTCTAGTGTCTCGTAGTCTTTGATCAATCCATAGCACTGACCGACTTGGTCAATGAAGTCATGTTCATTCTGACTCTGGGCTTCAGTAACGGCACGCTTGTGCACAAACTCTCGAACATTCTCGAAGGCGCGTTCGATGGGTGCAATCCTCTCCTTCAACTTAAATAGGTGGAAACCAACGGCAGACGCGACGACTTCGCTCACTGCTTCGTTGTCGAGATCCCAGACCTCCTCGACAATTTGAGGATGGGCTTTGGCATCTTTTTTCAGAAGGATCCAACCACCGGACGCAGCTGTGGCCGAATCGGAATGCTGTCGTGCCATGGCTGTGAAGTCCGCGCCGTTGAGGACTTCCTGTCGGATAGATTCCAAATGCTGCCGAGCGGCTTCTCGCTCCATCAGAGTCAGCTCTGCTGCTTCAGCTCTGATGTAGATCTGTTGGAGGCGCAACTTCTCCGCATCGCGGAAGTCCTCTGGGTGACTGTCATAGAGCAGTCGAAGACCTGCGTCGTTGACCTCCACCTGGTCCAAGCTGAACATTCGGTAGGCTGCATCACGCAGTATCTTGGTCCGGGCCTGGAAGATGGCGAACTGAAGATCAGGATCACTTTCGGCGGCCTTCGCAGCCAATAGTTTACGGATTGCAATCTCATCAACAATGCGTAATCGCCAGTCGCTACTGCCCGCTGTAGCTTCTGCTTGTGTCTTGTCCAGGCTCGCGGTAGGGAATCTGTCGAATTCAGAACGTAGGACGTAGCCGCCGGAAAAGGACGCAACAGCGTGGTCTCCTACGGGTATCTTCGGTGTTGAGGGCCCGCCGCAGGCAAGGATGCATAACAAGAAAAACCCCGCGCCGGAGAACCCGGCGCGGGGAGACGCATTAATAGACTTCACTCACGTCTCCTATCGATCTGCGTTAATCAAGTCGAGTCAGAGGCGTCTATTCGACTGAGAACGCTTGCAGCTCGACCGGGAGAGTGTCGTCGACGAGAACACGCATCACCCAACTTCCAGGGAATCCGATCGTCGTCAGCGCGGTCCATGTGGCTGCGCCGCAACTAGGCGCCCTGATGAAACTGTTGGGACCACCGGCTGTGCTGGTATCCAGTCCAATTCTGCCACCTGCGTTAGTCTGTGGGTTGTTGAGGCCGAAGAAGAAGGTCTGGTTGGTTAGAGTGATGTGAGGAGATACTGTGATGGTGTTCGTTCCAGCCTGGTACTGAGCATTGGTCAGAGCCTGGCTCCCGATCACTGCACCCGGCACGCCAGCGCTGTCGGCATATACAACAAATGCCATCTGCGTGAAGAAACCGAGTTGAGTGAACATGTTGTGGGTTGTCGAGTAGAGGCCCATTGGCGGCATCAGGGTCGCCGTCACACCGACAGCCCAGTCGTTCGGACCGCCAGACGTTCCTGCCCCGTTTGAGCAACCAAGGCCCATTTCAGCCACCATGTCGCCGCGGAAGAGCGCCTCAATTGCCTCAAAGTCTCCGTCAGTTCCTGGGCCGACGCCCTCGGGAATAGTCTTACCGACCAACGAGTGATCGTCTGCGCCAACTTGGTCTACCGCTAGCCCAAGACCGATCGCGAGACCGATCGCCAATGTGATGCCCACGAATTTCTTCATTCTGCCTCCCCTTCCAAATCTACGTTGTACGTGCTGATTCTCTTCCCGAAGAACCAACCACGACCAAACCTAAGTTGTGAATAAACGAAAACTCCATGTTGCCATTGATTATCCAGGTCATTGACCCAATCGTCAACGGGTTTTTCGAGGAAATATCTCGACTAACTCAAGGGTCATTGTGCTGCTCGTGGAAGAGAGTGGTTTGAGGAGAGATATTGACGAGTCTCACATTCTCCTCTGCACCTGCTGTCTACCATCGTTATCCATCGAGCACGTCGCGAAGAAGACGGGCGAGCCGGTATGGGGAAAAAGGCTTCTGAAGAAGATACGTACCTTGAGGAAGTACTCCATTCTCAGGCAACTCGTTGTCAGAATACCCGGTGATGAAGACAACAGGTAGGTTCGGCCTTCTCTTACGGAGTTCACCGGCAAGTTCCCAGCCTCCGACTCGAGGCATTACGATGTCAGAAACGAGAATGTCGAAGCGATCTCCCTCCTCGACTGCCCGACGTTTAGCATCAACGCCGTCGTTAGCTTCGAGGACTTGGTAGCCGAGATCTGTCAGCACATTCGTGGTCAAGCGACGAAGGGCAAAGTCATCTTCCGCAAGCAGAACAGTCTCGCTTCCACCCTCGACTTCTTGGAATGCGAAGTGCTCGTCACTGGCGTCCGGTTTCTCGTCAATGCGTGGTAGCAACACAGATACTGAGGTTCCTGAGCCAGGTTCGGAATCGATCGTGATCTGACCATCGCTTTGGGTTACGATGCCGAAGCAGGTCGCCAACCCAAGACCTGTTCCCTTGCCCCTTCCTTTGGTTGTAAAAAACGGCTCGAATACGTGTTCACGAACCTCTTCGGTCATGCCGACGCCACTGTCGCTCACCATGAGTCGGACGTAGTCCCCAGGTTCGAGTCCCGTTGCTCCTGTGTGTTCATCATCTTTGCCCAGTGATAGGTTGGAGATCTCGATCATCAGCGTCCCACCGTCCGGCATGGCATCGCGAGCGTTGATCACCAGGTTCATAAGTACCTGTTCCATCTGTACGGGATCGACGTTGGCACTCCAGAGATTGGGTTCGAGCACTGTCACGAAATCTATGTTCTCGCCAATGAGTCGCACCAGCATGCGCTCTATGCCGGCTACGACATCGGAGAGGCGAACCGGGCGGCGCACAGTTGCTTGACGGCGTGCAAACGTGAGCAGCTGACGGGTTAAGTTGGCACCGTTTTCAGACGCCGCAAGTATTTCTTCGAGCGCCTCGCGAAGAGGATGATCCTCGTCTATCTGACATAGCGTCAACTCGGCGTAGCCGATGATCGCGCCGAGGAGATTGTTGAAGTCGTGAGCAACGCCCCCGGCAAGTCTGCCGATACCCTCCATCTTCTGCGCTTGCAGATACTGCTGTTCGAGCTGCACCTCGCGGGTTACATCGCGCTTGACCGCAACGAAGCTGACAATAGTCCCTGAGTCGTCGCGGATTGGGCTAATGACCGCATCCTCAGTGAACAATCCACCGTCTTTGTTGCGGTTTGTCAGACGTCCTCGCCAGACTTCACCACTTGTGATAGTCCGCCAGAGATCCGAGTAGAACTCTTCATCGTGGCGACTACTCTTGAGAATTCTCGGGTTCTGACCAATCACTTCGTCCCGGCTGTAGCCCGAAGTGCTCTCGAAGGCCGGGTTCACATACACCGTACTGCCGTCAACATCGGTGATCAACACGCTGTCAACGGACTGCTCAATTGCGGTCTGCAACCGTCGTCGTTCTCTGCTGAGGCGGCTCCTCGAAAGAGAGCCTGCGATCTGCCCTGCAACTGACATCGCCAGATTGACTTCATCGGAAGTGAAGGAACGGGGTTTTGTCGCGACCAATGCAAGTACACCAGCGAGTTTCGCGTCAATCGCCAAAGGCACCGCGAGCATGGAACGGGTTCCGTTGCGTTGCAGTATCTCTCGCAGCGATTCCAGTCGAGGGTCGTTCATTGCGTCATCCGCAACGAGCGGGAGTTTCCTTTCTACCAGGTGTCGATAGGACAGTTTGCCACGGATCTGAACTTTTTCGCCAAGAAGGGAAGCGACGCCACGCTCTCTGTGTTCGGCGACAACCACTGCCTGATCGGAGTCTTCTTCGATGAGAGCGACCACGACGCGAGGAAGATCGAACGTGCCCGCCAACTCTCCACACGCGGCCTCGAGCACCGCAGTGGGTTCCATGTCCGAAGCCGCTGCAGCGGTGACCCAGTTGAGCAGCATGAGTTCTCGGTTCCTTCGGCGAATCTGATCCTCTGCAGCTCTGCGTTGTGTGACATCGATCGCGTACTCGATCATTTGCTCTACGTCACCGGACTCTCCGAAGACCGGATAGCCGTGGATTTCGTAGCGTCTCGATTGGCCGTGACGATTTTGGTGAACATGTTCAACGGTCACCGGGCTCTTCGTCTCGCAAACGAGTTTGAGTGGACATGGGTGGTCGTTGCCATTGCACGGTTCGTTCTGACGATGGCTCATGGCGTAGCAGGTGGTCGCTCCTTCTGCGCCTGCCTCCCTGCCCGCCGAATTGGTCAAGCGCACACTATGGGTTTTCGCATCGATGACGTAGAACGGGTGGGCCAGAGATTCGATGACGATGTTGAGAAAACGGTTCTGTGAGATGACTGTTGCTTCGTTCCTGCGGCGCTCTAGTTCGTCAGCGGCACGAACCGCGAAGATCTGAAGTAGGGCAAGAGCACGCTCTCTACGCTCTCCAAGGGGCTTGTCATCCATGATTACAAGAAGGCCTAGAACCTTACCGGACGAGTCAGCTAACGGAGTGCCGATGTAGCATTCGACTCCCCAGTCTACAAGTACGGTGTCGTCAGGATATGACTCGGCGACGCCACTCTCGTAGATGCAAAGCCCCTGATCAACGACTCCTTTGCATGGAGTTCCTGTAAGCGAGTATTCGAAGGGTGGGACGTATTCACCATCCGCAAACACTGCAATGGAGCTGGCCACATTTGTGCTTTCGTCGGACAGCTTGGCCACGATGCCCCACTTCGAATCCAAAGCCGTTGCGACGTAACGAACAAGGGATTCGAAGAATTCTTCGCCGACGGCGGAGGATACCCCTTCTGCAACCTTCAACAATAACTCCTGGTCACGCTTGCGCTCCGTGACGTCGCGCGCGATTCCGCAAACACCAGCTACGACCCCGTCCTCATTACGCAGTGGCGTTCTGACCACGTGGAATGAGCGGTTTTCACCCGCGATTGGTTTGGTGTTCTCCTCAACCATGGTTTCGCCCGCCAAGACCTTCGTGTCGGAGGCGCGGATTGTCGATCCAGTTTCATCACCGAAGATTTGAATATCGGTGCGGCCCAACAACTGCTGCTTTGGGAGACCGAGGAGTCGCTCCATAGCTGGATTGACGTGGGTGTAGCGCAGGGAAGTGTCTTTGATATAAATCGAATCAATAGCACTCTCAAATACCGCACGAAACCTCTCTTCGCTGCGGCGGAGAGTCTCCTCTGCGCGTTGTCTAGCGGCGATATCCTTGAATGCAGCAACCGTCTCGGTGATGTCCATGTGAATGCATGCAATTCGAGTGGTCGCTCCTTCTGAGTAGCGTTGTACGCGCCCCTCAAACCATCGGGGATCTCCCTGAACTGTGCATGGAAAATCTTGTGAGAAAGACTGCCGTTGCCCCGCCAACACCTCTGCTACAGCTGCCTTAAACTCCTCGGCGGTCTGTGTGTCGACGCCGAGTATTCTGTCGCACATTTCGAGACAGTTGAAACCGGCCTGGAGATCGTCGCCACAGACACCTGCTGCTATAGCAGACTCACGCCAAGCTTTGTTTGCCCGAACAAGCCGGCCGTCTTGGTCGAGAATCGCAATCTGCGCGGGCATCGTGTCAAGAGCGGCCTCGAGCAGAGTTTCGCGATTCTCAACTTCAGCCTCCAGCTGTTGCACCCTGAGTTGGAGAGTCTGGGCGCTTTCGAGATGAACTTCTTCTGAAGAAGATGTCCCATCTACAACTGATTCAGACATCTTGCACCTCCTCATCGGCAGGTGAGCGAGAGTTCGTGAGAACACGTTTGTGCTTGCCGGTCGTGAGTAACGGTACGAACAATGTAACTTCTCTGCCTCCTTCACTGTAGACAGCGACGACATCTGCACAGCAATCGATGGACCGAAGTCCGTTACCAGCGAGGCGGAAATACTGTCCGCCGCGCCGAACCTCCAAAAGTGTCCGATCTACGTTAAAACCAGAACCGTGGTCACGCACTGAGAACAGGAGACCACACCTTCCCGCTCGGCACGTGACGATGATCGGAAGTTCGACACTTCTTCCATGGCCATGTGCGTACGCGTTCGACAGGGCCTCCGAAATGACCCCGTTCTCTCCAAACATGAGACATTCTTCTCTACGTATGAGTTTACGCGAGATTACTTCCTCAATGCGATAGGCTAGTCGTCGTTCATAGGAGAACATCCAAGCATATGCTGGTGCGTAGCGATTGTTCGGGAGCAATTCAACCAGCTCCGGTACGACAACGTCGCGCCACTCAGCAAGCGATTCGCCGATCTCGGCCAACAGGTCACGTTTGGGTCGATCAGCGACGATCATGCACTGTACCCCCCAACTCAACCGGGAAAAGGCCTCAGAGCTACGGGTTTCCCATTCCCGTTGCGAATGAGGCGTGCCAACTCGGTTTCGTTGGCTGGAATCTTGGGGAACTCGGTCCATGCCCAGCCCACGCGCACGAGTGCGTGAGCATCACTGGATGCAACTTGGTGTTTTCCGTTTCGCGTCGCCAGCGCCCGAGCACGTTTTGCCTCGCTCTCGGTGAAGGAAGTACTGGCAACCTCTATCGCATCGACGAGGTGAAGTGGCAGATGGTCCGGATCACTGTCGCGATAGGGATGGGCGAGGATCACCGCTGCCTCCTCAGCAGCCGCAAGGGTCGCGACCTCCTCGAGTGATGCTCCGCGCTGCAAGCAGCCGGCATCTTCGATACCGATGACAACCACATGGCAACCGGCAGCGGAGACCTCAATCCCGCGGAAGATCGAAATCCCTGGTGAACTCCTGCGCAGGAGTTCGAACTCTTCGTCTTGCCACTGCAGATCGTGTTCCGTGAGAACGACTCCGGAAACACCCGCTGCCAATGCATGATCCTGGATCTTGTACGGATCCAGGAGTTCGGCACACTGAGAGTATCGTCCAGTGTGAACATGAAGGTCGATTCTTACCGGTCCTCTTCTACCAGACTTCTGTCGACGGAGCCATTTCTTCTTGCTCACGATTACTTTGCTTATGCGCTACCTCGTCCACCGCACGGGGCGTCCACAACGGACGCCCCGTAAGGCGGTTGCGGCGGCGACGGCGTTTTCCTCCTCAACGCAGTTCTTCAGCGATTCCGGCCGCGACTTTGTCAAGGAACATTGATGCCATTCCCGTGTTGCCCTCAGGATCGAGAACAACAACAGTATGGAAGTGCGCCTTTCCTTCCTTGGTGGCAGCGAAATCGGTGGCCTCGTTAAGGCATCGCATCAGAACCACCGCTTGGGGAGCTCTGATCTGCATCAAGTTGCCGCGACCCACACCCATCTGGTCGGTTGCCTTTTGAGCGTTCAGCAGGGCATTGTTGGCGTAGGTTCCAACCGTTTTGATGTCCATTTTGCCTTTTGCGACGCTCTCGATCATTTCACCTTGGGGGGTAAACACCGCGACTCCTTGGAACCCTTGAACCTCTTCGAAATCAACGAGAAGATCTTTGACTGACATTTCCCGACTCTCCTTTCCATCTGTTGTTTGTTCGTGGTTGATTCTTGTTGATGTGTGCCTCGCTTTTTTGTCGTTGAACTCTGAATCGCCTTCCTTGTTCTTCGCCTCGTCTCTTCTGCGTGCCGCCTCCATCAATAGATGGCTAGGCGAACTCTGCATATTTGGATCCAGTGCTTCGTTTTCCTCGACGGTGACCTCTTCAAAGGTCCCTCCCTGCCACGTTGTCATTGAGTAGAACGCCTCGTCGCCGAGCAAATCGCCGGCAGATGCGTGTACAAGTTGCCCTTGCCTGAAGGCGAGCATTCCCTGTTCATTGCCGAATTGGACTTTCAGTTGTGTAGTCTTTCCACTCAGAGTGAACAGCTGAGTGAAATCGAAAAGGTCGAGGCCGCCAACTGAGCCCGACCATCCTTCGTTGGTTGCGGCAATTTCCAGCAACACCTGACGTAGTTTCTTGAGATCAAGCGGCTTCTCCAGATAACGTAGGGCGCCTGCATCCACTGCGCCGCGCCGAATCTTCTGCGACGAAAAGGCAGTCATGACGAGCAGTTTGAGATTTTTTCGCAACCCCACTGCGCGCTGAACCAGCTCGATTCCATCCATCCCAGGAAGCCGAACGTCGGTCAACAAGATGTCGAAGTCTGCATGCTTCTGGAGGATCTCTAGAGCTTCCTCGGCAGAAGGAGAAGTCATTACGTCGAACTCGGGCTCGAACGAGCCGAGGTAGCTGGACAGGTTTCGAAGTAGCGGAATCTCGTCGTCGACGATGAGGACTTTTGTCATAGCGTGGTACGAGAGAGCAACGCTCGTGCCAGCAAATTCACCACAGGGATGGACCGCTATTGGAGACTTTTGTCCATTCCTGAGTCGAAAGTGGCTATTTCGTGTCCGATCTCAATCCGTTCCTGTGAACTCGGTACTTAACTCTGTGTCTCGCCACACCGAGTCGCCTAGCGACGCGGCTGATGTTCCAGCCCTCTTCGTTCAGCAAGCTTCTTAGCCTTGCGGGATCCTTGAGTACTTGCTCATAGTGGTTTTGGTTATCGTTGCCGCCGTTCTCGAGGTCGAGATCTGTTGCTTCAATATTGGCGGTGGCACCGAGTACAAGCGCGCGTTCGATTCTGTTTGCTAACTCACGGACGTTGCCCGGCCAGGCAGCGCTACTGATCTCATTCTCAGCTCGCTGGCTCAGAGGCTTCGGTGGCCGTCCCAGTTGCAGAGAGATTCGTTCGAGCAGGTAGTGGGTGAGAGGGAGTAAATCCTCTTCACGCTCTCGGAGTGGAGGAAGGTGAAGGCTGACCACTGCTAACCGATAGTACAGATCCTCACGGAAATC
>JAAESQ010001563.1 GCA_024229275.1 bacterium
CTTCGGCTTCCTCCGGAGTAGGCTCAGCGCCTTTAGGCTCGGTCTCTTCCGCCGGCGCACAGTCTTCGACGACCTCTGCTTTCGCTTCCGGCTCAGTTTCCTTCGGCTCGTCTTCAGGACTCGCCTCAACAGCAACTTCTGTGGCCTCGACCGGCTCCTCAGAGGATGTTTCTTCGGCTGTCTCTTCGGCGTCTTCGCCTTCAGCTACAATTCCACCGGCCCTCAACGCTGCAGCCATCGCCGTATCGGCTCCCGTTACTGGTGCTGCTTCGTCGTCAGTTTGAGCAATGAGCTCTTCAATCTCACCATCCTGCTGCGAGATGCCGTGCATTGACAAACCGATTCGGTTGTCATTCCAGTCAATTCGCAGGATTCTGCAGCCGACCTGCTGGTTGTCCACAAACATCTCCGAAAGGGCAAGCCCCTCGTCGCGTTCAATTTCGGAAATGTGGCACAGACCCTCAACACCAGGCGCAAGCTCGATGAAGACACCAAAGTCAGTGATGTTGGTGACCTTCCCGATAACTACGTCACCAACCCCGTGGGCATTGGCGTACTCTTCCCATTCGTTAGGAAGCAGTTCCTTCATCGAGAGCGAGATGCGCTGATTGACGACATCAACTGCGGTAATAACCGCCTCGACATCCTCACCTTTCTGAACGACTTCGGAAGGATGGCTGATTCGGCGTGTCCAGGACATATCAGAGATATGCACGAGTCCGTCCACTCCAGGTACGATCTCAACGAACGCTCCGAAATCTGTCAGGTTTCGCACAACACCCTTGATGCGGCTGCCGATGTGATAGCTCTCAGCAACTTGCTCCCAGGGATTGGGCTCAGTCGCTCGCAGTGATAGAGACAGTCGTCGTTTCTCCGAGTCGACTTCGGAGACCACCACATCAACCTCTTTATCAGTATCGAGGATCGAACGAGGGTTCTTAACCTTTTTCGTCCAAGACATCTCGCTGACGTGGATAAGACCCTCAACACCCTCTTCCAGTGCTACAAAGGCACCATAGTCGACGATGCTGACAACCTTCCCGCTTACCCGCTTACCGACTGGATACTTCTCCGGCACCAGAATCCAGGGATCCTCGAACCTCTGCTTGTACCCCAGCGATACACGTTCGCGCTCGCGATCAAAACGTAGGACCACAACATCGACTTCGTCGCCAACGTTGAAGTACTCACTTGGGTGACCCACACGGCCCCACGAAATATCTGTAATGTGAAGGAGTCCGTCAAGGCCTCCAAGATCGACGAATACGCCGTAGTCGGTGATGTTCTTCACCACACCATTGACGAGCTTGCCCTCTTCGAGCTCAGCCATCGTGGCCTCTTTGGCCTCACCGATCTCCTCTTCCAAAATCGCCTTGCGCGATAGCACAACGTTTGATCGACGGCGATCGAAACTGATGATCTTGGCTTCGATCTCGGCGTCGAGATAGTCCTCAAGTCTCCGATTCGGACGCAGATCCACCAGCGACCCCGGCAGGAAAGCACGAATTCCGATATCGACCGCGAGTCCACCTTTGACCCGTTCCACCACCATGCCTTTGACGTGTTCGCCAGAACGGTACGCAGCTTCGATGGATCTCCAAGTCTTCAGCTTAGCCGCTCTATCCCGTGACAGGCGCAGCGTTCCTTCACTCTCGTCCAGCCTTTCAACGAAAACTTCAACCTCATCGTTGAGGGTGACTTCAATTTCGCCAGACTCGGAGTCCGTGAACTCGGATAGCGGTACGGTTCCTTCACACTTGAAACCGATATCGACCATAACCTCATCGTTGGTGATCGCTACGACGGTTCCTGTGACCACCTCTCCTTCGCGGAGAGACTGGAGGGATCCCTCCATCAGCTGTTCCATTGACAGCTGATCAATGTCCTCCAAGTTCTCCTGCGTGCCGTTCAATTCAGAGTCGCTGTTCAAGTCCGTTCCTCCTTGCTAGACGCACTTCGAGCACGGCTAGCTTCCGTGGTTTCGTGACCTTACGGTGTTCTCCCCAGTTGTGTCAAGCGAAGATCCAGTGCGTTTCTCAAGCTCATCGACAAGACGGTTGACGACCTCGTCCCGCGTCATGCCTGTGGTATCGACGACCACCGCTCCCGCTGACACCTGCAATGGTGAGTCTGGGCGCGAGCTATCTTGGTGGTCGCGTTGTCCCTGTTCTTCTACAACGCGCTCGATGGTGGTTGAGATCCCGCGTGAAGCCAGGTCGAGGGTACGACGCTGCGCACGCTCATTAGGAGATGCTGTAAGGAAGATCTTGAGGTCTGCGTTCGGGAAGATGACCGAACCCACATCTCGACCCTCCATCACTCCTCCACTCCTGAGACCCATTTCACGTTGTACTGGGACGAGAGCCCTCCGCACTTCACTGACTGCCGAAACGGCAGAAGCCATCGTCGAGATTTCGGGTTCCCTGATCTTGTCCGTGACATCCTCTCCGTCCACTCGAACCACGGGGCCGTTTGCTCCACATGCGAGTTCAGTGTGGCTGGTGTTGGCGATCTCCTCCAGCACCTTGAGGTCGTCATCACAAAATGGTGGGGCGATTCCTCGACGGTAAGCGAGCAGTCCAACGACGCGGTACATCGCGCCTGTATCGAGGTATGGCAGGCCAAGTGCTTGTGCCAGAAGCCGGGCGATGGTCGATTTCCCGGCTCCGGCTGGACCGTCGATGGCTACGACTACCGCCCTATCGGTCCGTGGCTCTGCAGATTCAGTCAACGTCTAGATCCCTTATTCACCGATTCACACCGGGCCTGCAATTTTAGGGCAAAACTGCTGTGTGTCCAGTATTTTCCATGCTCTGTACTTCACAGGTGAGGCGGCGTATGGTTCTGTTGTGGAGATTGACTCTCAATGACGGAATTCAACAGACCGGTTTTGATCGTATGACGGCGTCGAGCAATGTCCGTCGAACGCGGCGCAAGGAGCTGCTGGAGGCCGAACAAAGAAGCTTCACGTCACCATTTCACGGTCGCCTGAAGATAGCTATTGGATATCCCAACAGTTACCACATCGCGATGTCCTCCCTTGCGTATCAGTGGGTAGTTGAACTTGCAGGCCACACACAGGACTTAGCCGTGGAGCGCTTCTTCTTCGAGCCCGGGATGGAAGCGATCACGATGGAGACTGGAGCTGATCTCGGAGTTCAGGATGTATTGGCATGGAGTTACTCCTTCGAACTTGACGGGGTCAACATCTTGCGCACACTGGATGCAGCCGGGATTCCTAGGCTAGCCGTTGAGCGCGACCAGACCTTTCCTCTGACCGTGGTGGGAGGTCCTGTTGCATCAATAAATCCTCTGCCCCTTTCTCCCGCGATCGACGTATTCGTGCTGGGTGCAGCTGAACTCTTGTGGCCCGATTTCATACGTCTACTCAAAGAGAACCCATCTCGCGATGATCTTCTCGATCACCTTGCTGCTAAGGACGGATTCTTCGTGCCCACCCGCCACCTCGACGGCGAGGGGCGTCCAAGACATCGAGTGCGCCGGTGCGAGAAACGCGACTTTCATATGGTGCAGGAGGATCTTGTACCAGCGTCTCACATCGTGACACCGCACACAGAGTACGCC
>JAAESQ010001564.1 GCA_024229275.1 bacterium
GCATGCAGCTCCCATTCTTCCTGTAAGCCTTTGAGCATGCGTCGGCCGCGGCTTACGAAGCGCAGGCCCGAGCCTGCGACAAGATCCCTTACAGTACTCGAAACAAGAATCTCGCCAGCCTCAGCCGTTGCCGCGATCCGTGCGCCAATGTTCACGGCAACCCCTGCCAGCTTCTCCCCAATGACCTCGCACTCGCCGGTGTGCAATCCGGCGCGAAGCTTGATTCCTAGTCCGGCCACACGATTTCGAAGAGCCGCTGCGCAGCGGACCGCGCGTGCGGGTCCGTCAAAGCTGGCAAATACCCCATCCCCCGCTGTGTCAATCAAGCGTCCGCGAAAACGATCGATCTCCTGCCCGACATACTGATGGAACCAGTCAAGAAGATCGCGCCAGCGTGAGTCTCCGATGGACAGGGCACGCTCGGTAGACCTGACGACGTCAACAAACATTACAGTTGACAGAACTCTGTCAATCGACGCGACAGGTCGCACGCCTGTCAAGAACTCCTCGATCTCGGCGAGAATGGTCTCAGAATCGCCGAACCACGGAAGGTGATCGACCCCTTTCAGCTCAACGTATTTCGCATCGGGGATCCGGGTCGCCATGTATCGGGAGTTCTCGACGTTAATCAGCCGGTCGCTCTCGCGATGGAGGATGAGCGTCGGTACCCGAATGGCGGGAAGAACGCTGCGGATGTCGATCTCAATGTTCATGCGATAGAGAGCGATTCCCGAACCGGGACTTGCGCCCATTCGGAGGTTGCGCGCCCACCAATTCCTGCACTGTTCGTCGTTCGCGACGGTCGGCGCAACGACTTTGAAGCCAATTGGAGTCCCCCAGTTTTTCTCGTAAGCGACGAATGCTGCCTCGTGCTGCTCCCGGGTCGGCGCCCAGGGATAGTCGGTGTCTCTGATCCACTTGGGATAGCAGCCGGACATGATCAGGGCGGACGTTCGCTCGGAGTAAGTCGCTGCGAAGAGGGCGCACATTGGGCCTCCTTCCGAAATTCCCAGGAGCGCGGCTCTTGATGAGCCAACCGCATCAAGCACTGCATGCACGTCTTCCATTCGCATTTCGAGGGTGGGGAGGTTCTCCTCGGAGACCGGATCAGACAGGCCCGTTCC